>DATGFK010000127.1:0-12533 GCA_035309185.1 Aggregatilineales bacterium | reverse complement strand
TTGCCCCACGAGTCATGTTATTCTGCTGCAAACCGCCGTCCCAAAAACGCTTATCCGACGCTTAACTGAAAGCTTCCATCGCTATGGTAAGATTGCCTCTTACAGGCGGTCTGAGTGCAAGTCTCGCCTCACCGGCTAATTCTCGCCAACTGGAGCATTGCTTTTATGCCTATCCGTGCGCGCCTGACCCTCTGCTTCGTGCTGTTCGTAT
This sequence comes from Aggregatilineales bacterium, assembly GCA_035309185.1. Lineage (GTDB taxonomy): Bacteria > Chloroflexota > Anaerolineae > Aggregatilineales > UBA2796 > DATGFK01. Next base: position 12,322 of record DATGFK010000127.1, on the reverse strand, counting down.
CAAGCATCGCAGTCGTTGCCTGCAACCTGGGACAATCGCTGGGTGCACAGCCCGCCGTCGCAGCTCAGGACACCGCCATTGCGCCGACTTATGGCGCCGTGATTGGTGGCCCAGGAAATACGAACACAGTGCAAGTCACGGAAACAACTGCCGATACGACGACTCCGACGCCTAGCCCGGCTACTGCTACAGCTACGCTTCCCGCAACCCAACAGGCTCCCACGCAGACACCGACGATTACTGGAACACCGCTGCCCACACTGGTTCGCGATGTCATGGGCATTCAGGCCTACGCCAACTTAACCCGCACCGACTGGCGGCACATGCTGGATCTCGCGCAGTCCATGAATGTCGGGTGGATCAAAGTACAACTGTCCTGGAAAGAACTGGAAACGGCCAAAGGTCAATTCTCCCAACAATATGGAGTCTTGATCACGAACTTTTTCGATGCGGGCAAGCGCGGCCTCAAAATATTGATCAGCGTGGCGAAAGCCCCGGATTGGGCCAGACCCGCCAGCGTGCGCGGCAAGAACGACGGCCCGCCCGCCGATCCCAAAGATCTTAGTGATTTCATCCTGCACATGATGGGCGAAAAAGACCTGGCAGAAGGCTTTATCCACGCCGTCGAAGTCTGGAACGAACCCAACACCGTCAACGAATGGACAGGCGCTCCTCTTACTGGCGGCGCCTACGCCAGCCTGTTCAAGCCCACTTATCAGGCGATACGCGCTGCCTTTCCCAGCGACATGATAGTGACGGCAGGGCCAGCCCCTACCGGCGACAGCGCCGGTTCAATCAATGATCGAACCTGGTTGCAGCAGGTTTACAATGCCGGGCTGCCCATTACCGATCCCAATTTTGCCATCGGTGCCCATCCCTACGGCTGGGCCAATCCGCCGGATTCGCGCTGTTGCGCCTCGCCGAGCCAGGGTTGGGATAACAACAAGATATTCTTCTTCCTCGACACGATCAACGATTACCGCGCGATCATGACACAGAACAAACACCAGGGCGGCAAACTGTGGGTCACAGAATTTGGCTGGTCAAGCTTCGATGGTTTACAGGTTGGCCCTCAGGGCAAAATCCAACCAGCATTACCGCCTGACGACCCAGGGTTGGCCTGGATGAAGAAGCTCAATCAATATCAGCAAGCAAACTACCTTATTCGCGCGTTTCAGATGGCGCAGAGCGGCGACCTGGCCGGTTATGTGGGGCCAATGTTCGTGTGGAATCTCAATTTCTCCACCTTACAGAATTTTACGACTGCCAATGCGCCCAGCCGCCAGGAGTCGGGTTTTTCCGTGTTGAACGCGGACACGTCTCCGCGTCCAGCTTACAATCTGTTGCAGGCGGCTCCCAAGAAGTAACTGTCAGGGACTGGCTTTTGTGACCGCCAGTTGCCACTTGAAGCCTCCTGCTGGCAGATCAACCGCCACCAGAATTGGCTCAACGAGGGCGTACGGACAGTCGCCGGTCGTGGTAGCCTCAAAAATGATGGTACGTTCTTGCTTCTTGTCGTCTTGATCAGTACGGTCATAGTGAAGGACGATTCCGCAGCCCTGGGCGGTAATCACGGTCCCGATGATCTGTTTTGTACTGAAGTCAAATGCCGGGCGGTCAATCAACTTCGAGCATTTCTTTGATTTGTTGGCGGCGTCAAAGAATGCTGCCAGGTCTCCGGTTGAGCTGAAGGCCAGCGATTGCTTATCGAGGCCGGCCAGGTACTTGAAGCAAACGCCTTGCAGCAACCCGCTCACGTCGCTGTACGGCATCTCGAGCGTGGGAATTGGCGTCTCTGTTGGGGCAGGGGTGCGCGTCAAGACAGGCGTTTGGGTCGGCCCTATAGCTTCGGTTGCCTCCTGCTGGGGCGTCGCAGGCTGGCTATTTGAAGTTGAGCGTACCGTGATTTGTGAAGAGAGTGTTATGGGTGTGATCGTTTCGGCGGGCAAAGGCATAGCAGTGCTCACCGCCAGCAGATTACAGCTTATTGCCGCCAGCGCAGGTACAATCCAGGCGAATTTTCGCATGACCCGATCTTAGAACGTCAACCCGAAAGCGACAAGGGCAGCGACTCAACTCGAAGAGTAATTGTCAGATCGGGAATCACTTGTGCATTTCGGGAACAGCGTACAATAGATTGGTTGTACCCAACGCATCCCGAATTGATTAAGGATCATTTGCGTATGTCACTGGCATCCTATCTTGAAGCGGCGCCGAAAGCCGAGCTGCATGTCCACCTTGAAGGCTCCATTCTGCCCAATATCTTGCTTGCCCTGGCGAAACGTAACGGCGTCTTGCTGCCCACCGAGACTGAAGTCGGACTGCGCGAATGGTTTCATTTCAGTGACTTTCTCCACTTTATCGAGGTGTATATCGCCATCACCCGTTGTCTGCGCGATGAGGAAGATTACGAATATATCGCCTATGAGTTTGGCAAAGAGATGGCGCGCCAGAACATTCGCTACGCGGAAGTGACGTTTTCGCCCAGCACGCATCACCGTCTCGGCATTCCATTCGACATTTATTTCACCGGCTTATGCCGAGGCCGGGACAAGGCACGCGCTGAATTTGGCGTTGATTTCAATTTCGTGTTCGATATTGTGCGAAATTACGATGACGCCAGTCTATGCCATGAACTGGCCGATTACACAACCAGTGTCGCCATTGATGGCAAAGATTATGGTGTTATTGCGCTCGGCCTGGGCGGGCTTGAAGCAGGTTACCCGGCGCAACCGTTCGCCGGGTACTTCAAGAGGGCATTGGCGGCAGGATTGCATAGCACGCCCCATTCTGGCGAGACAGACGGCCCACAAAGCATTTGGGCTTCCCTGGGCGAACTTCAGGCGGAACGCCTGGGTCATGGCGTGCGGGCCATCGAAGACCCTGAACTTGTCAGGCACCTGGCGCACAATAAAATTCCGCTGGAGATCAACCCCACCAGCAATATCTGCTTGAGGGTCTATCCCTCCTATGCGGAGCACCCCTTCCGGCGCTTATATGAAGCCGGAGTCATCGTCACAGTGAACTCGGACGATCCGCCTTTGTTTAACACGACTTTGAACCAGGAAGTAGCGCTCCTGGCGGACACTTTCCACCTAGATGTGGATGCCATTGACGAGATTCTGCTCAATGGCGTACGCCATAGTTTTTTGTCCGCCGAACGCAAGAAGAGCCTGGAAACAAGTTTCAGATCCGACCTGGCTAGACTCAAAAAAGTTCATCTGAATGGCAATGAAGCGAGGTAGTACCGATGTGTAGAAACATCAAGCCGCTCTTTAATTTTGATCCCGTGGCGACGGACGAAGAAATTCGCGCCGCCTCGTTGCAATTTGTGCGAAAAATCAGCGGCTTTAACAAACCCTCCAAAGCCAATGAAGCTACTTTCTATGCCGCCGTTGACGAGATCGCAGCCGTCGCCAGTAAACTGATGGCTTCGCTAGAAACAAACGCGCCGCCCCGCGACCGGGCAATAGAGGCCGCCAGGGCGCAAGCGCGATCCGCACTACGTTTCGCCAAATAATCTAGGATTGAGTCCAGTAATCTGCCATCCGCGCTTCAGGCGTGAGGTTCTGTAATTCTTCCCAGTAAGCCTGCCGAAAGGCCTCTGCGCTGTCATAACGTTCGCCCGGCGCTTTGGCGAGTGCCCTCAAAATGACATACTCAAGCGGAAGCGGGAAATTGGAATGTAGATCCGTTGGATAGGGCGGCAATTCGCGCACCTGTTTCAGGGCAATTGCCATCGAATCGCCATTGGAATCTGAGAAAGGTACCGTACCCAGCAGCATCTCGAAGGCGACGATGCCCAGCGCATAGATGTCGGTGCGGTGGGTCACGGGCTGAGCCTTGACCTGTTCAGGCGCCATATACTCAGGCGTCCCGATCATCATGCTCGGCTTGGTCATGGCTGATTTGTCCAACGGTTTGCTCAGGCCAAAGTCAGCCAGATACGGATGTGTCTGTAGCCCCTTGCCATCGCTCGATCCCAGCAAAATGTTATGCGGCTTAATGTCGCGATGGATAATGTGCAGTGAATGAGCGTAGTTCAGAGCCTGCGCGATAGGATCGAGGATCAGCCACGCCGTTGCGGGCGAAAAGTGCTGCTTGTGAAGCAGATCATTCAGGGATGAACCTTTGATCAAGGGCATGACGAAATACAGGAGGTCACCTTCCTGCCCGTAGTCGTGTACTGGAATGATGTTTGGGTGATGGAGGTCGCTCAGGACTTTGACTTCCCGTACGAAGCGTTTGCGAAACTCTTCTTCGTCGCTATATTCCGGAAGCAGCACTTTGATGACCAGCGGATCGTTTGAGCCAGGTTTATAGGTTCGGTAGACCGATCCCATGCCACCATCAGCCAGTTTGTTGCCGACGACATATGGTCCAAGTTGCCCGCCGGTCAATGAGCTTTCGTCTGTCATGCTTCGCCTCTTATTGGTATTTGCCTCAGCGCGCGGGAGTCGGCGGACGTGCGCCAGGCCCGCCGGGGAAAGTTCCTCCCGTGGAACTTCCCGAACCAGGTGGGGCGGCTGGGCCACCCATCGAATAAATGACGACTCTGTCATCGTCCAGCGCGACTGCAAATTGCAGGAGCGGCCTGGGCGCGAAGGCAACTTCTTTGATCGTGGCTTCGGCAGGAGGCCCCATAGGATGCAACAATTGTCCACTGAGCGTACTCCAGGCATAAACTTGCCCATCCTCGCTCGTCGTATAACATTCATTGCCATCGGGCGAGAAGGCAACACTAAAGATATTTTGACCCTTGTTGGCGCTGAGAGTTTTGTAAAGGCTGCCATCTGCCGTTTTCCACAGTCGGGCGGTGCCATCGGCAGCTCCCGTCAGAATGTATCCGTCTCCGGGCGAAAAGATCGCGGTATACAGCGCGGCACTGTGTCCGCTGAGTGTGCGCACCGCGTTGCCCGATTGCAAATCCCATATCACAGCGGTCATGTCAGCGCTGGCCGTGACAATTTGGGTACCAGACGGTGAAAACGCGCCGTGATTGACAACCGCTGTATGACCCTTAAAAGTACGAACTTGCTGCCCGGTTTTCGTGTCCCATAGGATTGCCGTTTTGTCGAGACTCGTGGTCAGGACATAGTCGCCCTTTGGCGAAAAGGCAACGCTCGTCAGGGCATCGGTGTGGCCTTGATAGGTGCGAATCCGTGTGCCGGACGCAAGATCCCAGAGAATCGCCATATCATCGGCCCCTCCGGTAAGAAGCGTATCGCCCTTGGGTGAGATTGCCACACTCTTTACAGCCCCACTGTGGCCCGCAAAAACACTAACGAGCTTCCCCGTAGTCCGCTCCCAGAGGCGCGCAGTCTGGTCATCGCTCCCACTGGCAAGATACTTGCCATCGGGTGAGAAGGCGACACTATTGACCGGTGCGGAATGACCCACGAGGGCGAGGCCGCCGTCAGGCGGGCCTGCGGCGCCCGAAATTCCCCCTGAGGAACCTGGCTGTGCCGCGATGGTGAATTTCAGCGTGGGCGTCGCGGAAGGCAATGCTGGCGTGGCTGTTGTCGGCGCAATGCTTGCGGTAGACGACGCGGAGGGTGCCAAACTAGACGCCTGCGTTTCGGATTGTGTGGCAACGCTCCCAGAGCCAGCAGTCGCGGTCCTTCCGCTCGTCGCTGATGGTTGGGCGATCGGCGTCCCGCTCCCGGCGAGACTCGGATCGACGGCAAGTGCGACAGATGTTGGCAGTGAGACAGTCGGCGTGGGACGTAAGCGCTGCACTACCGTAATGCCAATGCCTGCCACCAGTGCCACAATCGCCAGCATCAGTATCACGGTAATTGCGCCCATGCCTTTCTTTTCAGGGGGCTGATCCATCGGTTGCGTGCGGTTTGTGGTGCCTTGGCGTGCGGTCTTGCGAGTTGGGCTTACAATAGGCGCCTGCCCGGACGCCGCCGCGCGGAAGTCGGCTGCCAGCGCACCTGCCGATTGATAACGGTCATCAGGCAATTTCGCCAGCGCTTTTTCGATCACTTGCTGCACGGGCATCGGCACCGCAGGGTTTTGTTCGCGGAGTGAGCGTGGCGGCTCATGCAGATGCAAATACATCATACTCAGAGCCGAATCGCCATTGAACGGCACCGTGCCTGACAGCATCTCGAAAAGTACCACGCCGAGGGCATAAACGTCCGTGCGTGCATCGAGGGCCTCAGCCCGCCACTGTTCTGGCGCCATGTAGGCGGGGGTTCCCAGAGCCGCGCCGCTTTGCGTCAGTTTTGTGCTGGAATTGAGCAGCTTGGCGAGGCCGAAGTCCGTGATAAATGGATTCCCGCTTTCGTCGAGCAAGATGTTTTCGGGCTTCAAATCCCGATGGACGATGCCCTTGTGGTGAGCGTAATCCAGCGCGCTGGCGATCTGATCGAGCAGGACTGAGGCGCGAGACAGAGATAGCGGCCCCTGCTTGATCAACTGATCCAGGCTGCCGCCGGTCAGCAGTTCCATCACAAGGTACACGATGTCGTCCTGCTCGCCGTAATCGAAGATTTTCAGGATGTGGGCATGGCTGAGCGAAGCCACGGTTTGCGCTTCTTGCTGGAACCGGCGCGAGAATTCCTGCATATCTGTAAGGCCTGGACGGATAACCTTGATTGCTACATCGCGCTTGATCGATTCCTGGCGTGCCTGGTAGACCACTGCCATTCCGCCTTCGCCGATCAAGCGGACTATTTTATATTGTCCGATATTCTGTCCAACCAGAGTTGCCATTTAGATATTTCCCGATGCCATGCAGTCAGTTGAACGGTCTCCGCGCGTCTCGAATTTTGAGGATGCCTCGTGCGGATTCCGTAAACCTACTTACTTTTTAAGAATCCAGCTATAGCGCTAAAGTGTTCGGTGTGTCTGTCCAGTATCCCTCACCCTCGTGGACACGGATGTATCCATGTGTCCGTTGTGTAACCCCCTTTAAGGGGTTACACGGACGGACACTGACACTGATCCAGAGAATTGGTAAGCGATTAGGCGGAATCCGTATCACTTGTATAGCCGTTGATTTCGCCGCAGTAAGTTTGACGCATAATAATAACCGAAAAGCATATTTGATGCCCCGCCACGGGCTTCATTGCATTGCCCGATTAATATGAGCTATAATGACCCGTAAATATCTCACTATAACCTCTTGGCGCTGGTAATAATTCTAGACGGGTGTAGAATTATGAAGTTCCGCAGAAAGCATTCGTCTAGTTGCTCGTTTTATCCATCCGTCATTGGTCGGACTGAAGGATTTATCACTTTGAAATCAAAGTCAGCTCCCGCTGAGGGGAACGTCAATCTCAAACGCGCCACGTCAACCAACAGCTTGCTTGGGTTATGGCACATGATGGCAGGCTTTCGGTTGATCTACCTGGCAGCAGCGCTCACGCTTGGCCTCGGAGCCGTTTCAAAAACCGGATCGTTTTTGCTATTGCGTTATCTTGTAGATAACGTCCTGGCTCAATCCACCGTCACCACAACGATCTTGATCCCCATTGCGCTTGGCTTTGTTGGCCTTGCGATCTTTGAGGGCATTTTCACGTTTCTGAGCGGCAAATACGCGGCACAGACTGCCGAAGGACTTGCGTTGCGCCTGCGCAATTTCCTGTTCGATCACGTCCAGCACCTGTCCTTCAGTTATCATGACCGCAACCAGACCGGCGAGCTGATCCAGCGCTCAACCTCGGACGTTGACGCCATTCGCCGCTTCTTTCTTGATCAGGCGATTGGACTGGGACGCATCGTGCTCCTGTTCGTAATCAACTGGATTGCCATCCTTTTTCTGAACGTGCAGTTAGGCCTGATCTCAGTGGTCAGTGTGCCGGTCATCATCGTGCTGTCGGTCTATTTTTTCCGCCGTATTTCAACCACTTATGAGGCCTTTCAAGAATCGGACGGCGAACTCTCGACCATCCTGCAAGAGAATCTGACGGGCGTTCGCGTTGTGAAGGCTTTTGCCCGTCAGGATTACGAGCGTCAGAAGTTCCAGCGCAAAAACTGGGAACGTCTGGTAAAGGGCAACCGCACCATCAAAATGCACTCGACCTTCTGGCCCATTTCCGAGATTATCTGCGGTTTCCAGATGCTCACAGGCTACATGCTCGGCGTGCTGCTGGTTCTCAATGGCACGATGACGCTGGGCACGTACCTGGCCTACGGCGGACTGCTCGTCTGGCTGATCTGGCCTATGCGTAACCTGGGACGCCTCATCTTTCAAATGTCTACAGGTCTGGTATCCTTTGGCCGCGTTATGGAAATTATCAGGGAAGACCGCGAACCGCTGCACGATGGTTCGTATGCGCCATCACAACCCATCCAGGGCGAGATTGTCTTCGAAGACGTTCGTTTCGCTTATCAAGCTGATTCGCCCGTTCTGCACGGGATCAGTTTCCGCGTGGAAAGCGGCCAGAAGGTGGCCCTGATGGGTTCCACTGGCTCTGGCAAGACGACGGTCATCAATCTCCTGCCCCGCTTCTACGAATATTCCGGCGGGCGAATCCTGCTGGATGGTGTCGAGTTGAGCGAATACTCGCGCGATTTTCTGCGCCGCCAGATTGGTGTCGTTGAGCAGCAACCATTCCTGTTTTCCCGTACTATTAGGGAGAACATCAGTTATGGCGTGGGCCGCGCTGTCTCGCAGCAGGAGGTCGAGGCGGCAGCGCGGGCAGCCGCGATTCACGACGTGATCCTATCTTTCCCCAATGGCTACGATACCCTGGTAGGCGAAAAAGGCGTAACCCTATCCGGCGGACAAAAGCAGCGTGTTGCGCTGGCCCGAACCCTCCTGAAAGATCCTCGGATTCTAATCCTTGACGATGCCACATCATCAGTGGATAGTGAAACCGAGGCCGACATCCATGATGCGCTGCAAAGTCTGATAGCAAATCGCACAACGTTCATCATCGCCCATCGTGTGCAGACCGTTGCCAGCGCCGATTTGATCCTGGTCTTCCACAAGGGTCAGATCGTCCAGCGTGGCAGGCATGACGAACTCGCGACTCAAGCCGGTATTTATCGTGACATCTTTGATGTCCAGTCGCGGATCGAAAGCGAACTGGAAAAGGAGATTGCTCGTGTCTGATCAATCAGGCATTTACTTTGAGGAAGAAGAGTTCAGTACGAACTTTAACGGAAAGACCATCCGCCGCATCCTGGGGCAGGTCAGGCCGTACTCGAAGCACGTGCTCGCATTCGTGGTCATCGTGGCGCTGTCGGCAGGTATCGGTTCGTTCACAACCTACGTCAACAAGGAGATCGTGGACGAGGGCATTGTGGCCGCAAACCACGATGCGCTGCTTCATCTGGCGATTCTGTTCGGTTGCCTGACGGTGATCCAGGCAAGCTGTATCTTTGGCTTCGTCTTCCTGACGGGGATCATCGGCCAGCGCGTGCAATACGATCTGCGACAAAAAATGTTCGATCACCTGCAATCGCTATCCTTCTCCTATTTTGACCGCACTCCTGTCGGCTGGATTATGTCGCGCGTCACCTCTGACTCAGACCGCATCTCCGAACTGGTCACCTGGGGAATGCTGGACATCGTATGGGCTACCATGAATATTATCGCTGCGGTGTTCTTTATGCTGACCATTCACTGGAAACTGGCCCTGATCGTGTTTGCGATTGTGCCGGTGCTGGTCTACATTGCACTGTGGTTCAAACAGAGGATCATTGTCGAGTACCGAAGGGTGCGCAAAATCAACTCCAGGATGACTGGCTCCTACAACGAGAACATTACCGGTGTCCGCGTCGTGAAGGCCCTGCGCCGGGAAGAAGAGAACCTGCGTGAGTTTGGCGACATTTCCAGCGAAATGTACGGCGCGTCCTACCGCGCGGCGTGGTTTTCGGCCCTGTTCCTCCCCTCGGTGCAATTCGTTTCAGCGCTGGCGCTGGGCAGTATTGTCCTGTACGGCGGACTGCAAGCGCAATACGGCGAGATCACCATCGGGGGCATCCAGGCCTTTATCGCCTACGTGACATTCATGTTGTGGCCGATCCAGGACCTTGCCACAGTGTACGCTTCCATGCAGCAGGCCATCGCCTCCGCGGAACGGGCTTTCTCGCTGATTGATGCCGTGCCGCAGATCGTAGATCGGCCCGGCGCGACAGATCCGGGTACGATCCAGGCCGACATCGAGTTCGATCACGTGGACTTCTACTACGAACACGGTAAACCCGTTCTGAAAGACTTCAACCTGACCGTAAGCCAGGGCGAAACCATAGCCTTGGTCGGGCCAACCGGCGGCGGAAAGTCCACCATTGTTAACCTCGTCAGCCGCTTCTATGAACCAAAGCAAGGCACAATCCGTTTCGGCGGGCGGGATTACACCGAACTGACCCTGCATTCCCTCCAATCACGGATTGGCATGGTACTCCAAACGCCGCATCTGTTCTCCGGCACTATCCGAGATAACGTGCGTTATGGGCGGCTTGAAGCCACGGACCTCGAAGTTGAGCAGGCCGCAAGACTGGCGGGCGCGCATGACTTCATCGTGACGCTGCCCAAGGGCTATGACGAGGAAGTGGGCGAGGGCGGCAATCTGCTATCTGTCGGGCAGAAACAACTTATCAGCCTGGCGCGCGCGGTGCTGGCGCAGCCCGACCTCTTCATCATGGACGAAGCTACCAGTTCAGTGGACACGCTCACGGAAGCATTGATCCAGAAGGGCATGGAAACGCTCATGAGTGGGCGCACCAGCTTTATCATCGCGCACCGTCTCTCGACCATTCGCCGCGCGGATCGGATCGTCGTGATCGAAAACGGCCAGATCGCGGAGATGGGCACACACGCGGAATTGCTCCGTGCGCGGGGTCATTACTTCCGGCTGTACACGAGCCAGTTCCGTCACGATCTTGAGCGGCAGTATGAGCAGGCAGGGCTGGCAGTGAGTGAGGAAGAGGCGGTGGTGCAGGCGTAAGAATCCTTTCAATCTAGCTTCTGCTCCGCATTCCAGAGAGGAACCAAAATCAACCTGTAACGATTAGGAACCTGTTCCAGACTGCTGCTTAAATGATTGGTCTAATACTCCTTGCGTATATTCGATAAAGCGCAGAATAGCTAAAGGCCCGCCATAGTCTCTTCGATTCACAGCTTTTCCATCGAGGCCAGTAGTATCCAGGAATATGATTCCTGGGATCTCATATTTTTTATTGTTGAACTGAGGTTTAATATCCCATCGTGGGTTAAAGGGGTCATGTGCGAAAGCATTGCGAATCTGACGGGCAATCTGAAACGAGTCCTCTCGTTCCTGCTCGGGGAACTTGTTGTCACCACGGAGGCTGTCTAATGTGGTATGTATCTGTATAGCACACAAGTAGGTTGAACAATGTTCGAGAATGGCAAATCCGTAATCTTCTTGTTCCCTTGTCAATCTCAACTCAGCCTGACTTACACTATGCTCACCCCATGAAAACGTCGCTGGATAATGGATTTCAGGGCTGTCCGTTTTCGGCCAGAATGTGGTACTTAGGCCAAATGTCAACTTAAATAGAATGTTTGCATTTTCAAGAGATATTTGCATTTCATCGTATTCGTTTTTAGCAAGGATTTTGGCGGGGTTCATTGAGCCACCCATTATAGGTTCGTCATATATACATTGCGTTTATAATAGCAGACAGCGGACACAATTTTAAGGTCTAAAATGGTAGCCAGAGAACGACTGTATACAGCAGAGGATTTACTAGCGCTTCCGCACGACAGGGGCCGCTATGCACTCGTGGAAGGACAGTTAATCGAGATGTCACCCACCGGCAAGCCTCACGGGTTGGTTACCAATGAAATTGCCTTTGTGGTAACAGCCTTCGCACGCCTGCACGATTTAGGACAGGTCTTCGGCGCAGAGACGGGATTCCGAGTCGGCAAGAATCCAGATACAGTCTACGGTATTGACGTAGCCTTTGTCTCCAAAGCCCGCAAGCAGACTGGCGAAGGTTACTTTGAGGGTGCGCCCGATCTGGCTGTCGAGGTGTTTTCGCCAAGCAATAGTCAAACTGAGATTCACGACAAAATTAAGCGCTATTTCCAGGCTGGATCGCGCCTGGTGTGGGTGTTCTACCCGCAATCACGTGCGGTGTACGTCTATAAATCTCCGACAGACATTAAAGTCTTGAATGAAAACGATACCCTGGATGGCGGCGAGGTGTTGCCAGGATTTGCGGTCAAGATAGGCGACATTTTCGCCGTACTCGACAATAGTTAAACGACTAAACACGGGCCTATTCGGGGCGGAATTATTGCCTGCTGGCGTAGTGTGGAAATTTCGGAGTAATCCTCTACAATTGTCCGCATTGGCGGCAGTACACTTGAGGATGAAACAATAATGGCACAGGCAGT
>DATGFK010000126.1:0-5650 GCA_035309185.1 Aggregatilineales bacterium | reverse complement strand
ATTGCGAATGGCATCGTCGAGAGCATCGTCCATACCCGTTTCCAAGGCAGCGTTGAGATAGGCCAGCCGCAATACACCATCAGACGTATTGCCGTCCAGGCCATTGGCGGAGTTGAGTTTGATAACCCCTTCGGTCAGCGTGCCAGTCTTATCCGTACACAATACATCCATGCTGCCGAAATTCTCGATGGCGCTCAGGCGACGCACGATAACGCCTTCCTGGGCCATTTTCTGGGAGCCGCGCGACAGGTTAATGTTGATGATGGCCGGTAGAAGCTGGGGAGTCAGTCCTACAGCCAGCGCCACTGAAAACAGCAGAGAATCAATGGCAGGGTTGCCACGCAGTACGTTCACCGCAAACACAGTGATCACGAGGACAAACATCACCTGAGTCAGCAAGTAACCCAGTTGACGGATGCCTCGCTCAAATTCAGTTTCAGGTGGGCGCAGGCGCAGCCGTTCAGCAATTTGACCGAAGGCGGTGGTTTTACCGGTCTCCACAATGAGCGCATTACCAGTGCCGCTACGCACGCTCGTCCCCAGGAATACGGCATTCGTACGTTCGCCAGGCTGGGCATCTTCCGGCGACGGGTTCGTATCCTTCTCGACAGGGAAGGTCTCACCGGTCAGTACAGCCTGATTAACAAATAAATCATTGGTTTGGAGTAATACGCCGTCGGCAGGAATCAGGCTGCCTGCCTGAAGCTTCACAATATCGCCAGGGACGACTTCGTCCACCGGAATAGTTCTGGGCTGGCCGTCGCGCACCACGGTCGCCTTGACTTGAATCTGCTCCTTGAGCTTTTCAGCGGCCTGGCCCGCGCTAAATTCCTGGAAGAAACTGAGTGCCGCGCTACCCAGCACGATCAGAGTAATGATCAGCGCGTCCGCCACATCCCCCAACAGGGCCGAGGCGATGGTGGCAAAGATGAGGATCAGCATGATGGGATTTTTGAACTGTCCCAAAAATAGGCCAAATGGCGTTATTTCAGTCTTTGTCACCAGGGCGTTGTGGCCGTATTGGGAGAGCCGACGGGTGGCTTCAGCCTGGCTTAATCCGTCGGCAGAACTGCCCAACTTAGAAAGGAGGGTGTCGCCCTTTTGGCTCCAGAAGCGATCAGATTCGCTCTGCGCGGACTCCGTCTTCGCTGCGCCGCGAGAATCCATCGCGTGTGTTACTGTCATAGCCAGTCTCCTGTAATCATCTGTTTCGCGCAGTACAGCGATTGTAGGCATTCCTTCGACGCGCGCCTATAGTGACTCTGGCCTAGCGTTTTGATTGAGACTGGCGGCGCATTATTGCTTACGAGTCGGCTTTTCAGTAGTGCGCTATGAATTGAAGCGATGCTAAATCATTCGTCCTGATTGACTGGTTTTTTATTGGTAGCTCATGGCCGAAGGGTTATACTTTGAAGTGTCCTCAAAATTCCTAGAATGCGTAACGGAGACCTGAGTGAACCTTCACGAATATCAGTCGAAAAGTCTTTTTGCACAATACGATATTCCGACACCCAAAGGCAAAGTTGCTACTTCTCCGCAAGAAGTGTACGACATTACCAAAGAACTGGGCGGGCCAGTCGTAGTCAAAGCGCAAGTGCTGACGGGAGGACGCGGCAAGGCTGGCGGCGTTAAACTCGCCCGCAATCCTGACGAGGCACGCGAACTGGCCGAGCAAATTCTCGGCATGTCCATCAAGGGCCTGATCGTTCATAAAGTGCTCGTCGATCCGGGCGCGGACATTAAACAAGAACTGTATCTTGGCGTGACCAATGACCGTTCGGCTCGCAAGCCGCTCATGATGTCGTCATCGTCGGGTGGTATGGACATTGAGCAGGTTAACCGCGAAACGCCTGAGAAGATCGCCCGCGAATACATCGATCCCCTGCTTGGCCTGCGCGACTTCCAGGCCCGCAACATTGCCAGCACAATCCGACTGCCGCGTGAATTGTGGAAACCTTTTTCAGATATCGCACGGAACCTGTACCACTGCTTTCAGGCCCTCGACGCAACACTCTGCGAGATCAACCCGTTGGTGATCACTGGCTCAGGGACGCTGATTGCGCTCGACGGCAAGATCTCGGTAGACGATAATTCGCTGTTCCGCCATCCCAATATCGCAGAAATGCGCGATTTACAGGCCGAGCCGAGCGAGGAAACGCGGGCGAGGGAAGCTGGACTAAGCTACATCAAACTCGACGGGAATATCGGCTGCATGGTCAATGGCGCAGGACTCGCCATGACCACAATGGACATTACCAGTGACATCGCCCACAAATTGGGAATCGAAGGCAGTGGCCCGGCGAACTTCCTGGACATCGGCGGAGGAGCCAAGGCAGACAAAGTCGCGGTTGCGCTCCGCATCATTCTGTCCGATCCAAAAGTGAAAGCAGTTCTGCTCAATATTTTCGGGGGCATCACACGCTGTGACGAAGTCGCGCGGGGCATCCTGCAAGCGCTCGACGAGGTCAAGACCGACATCCCGTTGATCGTGCGGCTGGCCGGGACAAACGCTGCCGAGGGCCGCGCGATTATTGACGCCGCCAACATTCCTCACATGCAAAGCGCTGCGACACTCGTTGAAGCGGCTGAAAAGGCAGTCATGGCTGCCAGGGGAGAAAAAGCCTGAAATGTCCATTCTCGTTGACAAAAACACACGTCTGCTCGTCCAGGGCATTACCGGGCGCGAAGGTCTCTTTCACACACAGCAAATGATCGCATACGGCACGAATATCATTGGTGGCGTAACGCCGGGCAAGGGCGGCGAGTGGATCGAGGGCAAGCCCGTCTTTGACACGGTGAAGGAATGCCGGGAAAGCACCGGCGCCAACACCTCGATTATCTACGTGCCTGCGCGCGGCGCCGCTGATTCGCTTTACGAGGCGATCGACGCGGGTATTGAACTGATCGTGTGCATCAC
Source organism: Aggregatilineales bacterium (assembly GCA_035309185.1). GTDB lineage: Bacteria > Chloroflexota > Anaerolineae > Aggregatilineales > UBA2796 > DATGFK01. Next base: position 2,733 of record DATGFK010000126.1, on the reverse strand, counting down.
CGAGGGAATGCCCATCGGGGATATGATGAAAGTCCGCGAATACCTGGATATGAGCAAGAGCCGCCTGATTGGGCCAAACTGCCCCGGCTTGCTTACGCCTGGACAGGCCAAGGTCGGCATTATGCCGGGTTATATCGCCACGCAGGGCAACGTGGGAGTCGTATCGAAAAGCGGCACGCTAACTTATGAAGTCGTCAATGCGCTCACCCAGCGAGGCATCGGCCAGAGCACGTGCGTCGGAATCGGCGGCGACCCCATCAGCGGGACGAATTTCATTGATGTCCTGCAAATGTTCGAGGACGATCCCGAAACCGACAAAGTCGTCATGATCGGTGAGATTGGCGGCGATGCCGAGCAAAAAGCGGCCCTGTTCATCCGCGATCACATGACCAAGCCGGTGGTCGCCTTTATCGCAGGCAAGGCCGCGCCCGAAGGCCGCACGATGGGCCATGCCGGGGCGCTGGTCGAAGGCGGCAAAGGTACTTACCTGGAAAAAGTCGAAGCGCTCAAGGCTGTCAATGTCAAAGTGGCCGAACACCCGGAACAGATTCCCGATTTGCTGTAGCTGTTCCCGCATGGGTCGGAAAATTCATGATCTACATTTGCTATGCTCACCAAGACAAAACCTGGGCGCAGGAATTAAGGCGTACCCTGCAAACTCGTGCCCTGCATGATGCCTGGCTTGACGAGCGCCTCGTGCCAGGGCCAGAGTGGTGGCCGACCATCCTCCACAATATCGAGGCCTGTGAATGTTTCATCTATGTCATGACCGCCGAATCAGTTGCGTCCATGTACTGCCAGGCGCAACTGAGCTATGCGCTGGACCTTGGTAAACCGATCCTGCCCTTCATTTTGAAACTGTGTGCCTACCCTCCCGAACTCAAGGAGTTTCGGATGTATCGCGCCAGCCAGCGCGGCGACAAGGCCGATGTGCTCATGGTCGTTGAGCAGCGCTTGCAGAGTATGCCAGGCGCCCAAAATACTAATACAGACTCTGCGCCGCCTCCTGCTGAACCCATTCCTGCGCGGCTCAAAGCGCAGGTTGCGGAAACATTCGCGCTGGCAGAAGATGCCGCTGCGGCCCGCAATCTAACCCTCGCCGAGAGGCTTTTTCGGCATATTGTCGAGGTCGATCCTGATGGTCAGGGACGACAAGCAACACTTCGATTAGCAGAATTGCGCAGCGATCAGGATCGCAAACGCGAATATCAGCAGATCGTGCAGATGGCAAACAATCCCGCACAGATCAAGGATGCACGCAATGCCTGGCGTGCCTTTGCCCAGCGCTATCCAGGCTACGATCCGAACGGGCTGGCGCGTCTTACAGCGGATACGATGCCCCTGACGCCGCCGCCGGGCGATCCGCCGAGGTAGCTGTTTTACCGTCTCAACCGTAGCCGGGAGTTGCAGTGGGCACGTAGGCGCCAAAGCCGCCCGCGCCGCTGCGAAGTAAGCCAAAATTGGGGGTTTTGCATATCCCCTCGAAAAGGTTCAATTCAAAGATTTTTTCGCAGCATACTGCCGAATCATTGCACAAGACATAAAAGTTGAATGATCACCTCGAGTTAGGATTTTGCCTGTTTATTGCCGGCTGGTTAACTGTTTAAGGAAGTGATCGATACCGTGGGTTTTGGTAAATCCCTCAGGAAACGTATATTTGAAAATTTGTTGGAACAATACTTACTTTTGAGATGTCATTGAATAGATACGTAGAAGTAAGCAGCCAGCAATCCACCCATGGAAATATCGAGTGGAAAGCCTCAAGGCTTTGTAGCAGTTGCTGGATCAGACCTACATACCCAGATTAATGCATTGACCTGACCGGCAACCGTAATGGGTTGAAGATTAGTGCCGTCACCGGCAACCAGATACAGTTGCCCCTTGGAAGTAAATGCAATGACATCCGTGTCAGGTGCCCAGCGAGCTTCGGAGATGGGCAGATCAGCAGGGGTAACACGAGTACGTTCTGTTCCATCTGGATGCATCTTATAGAGGGAAATCGAGCTGCCGAGAGGCCTATTTGTATTCGGCCCTTCAACGACTCCCCCCTCAAGAAATCCTAGCCATCTGCTATCCGGCGACCAGATCGGATTGGAACGTGTTACGTTCCCACCGCCAGCACCAGATATTTTGTCAGCTGCCAGATCAACAACGCCAATACGATTCGGAGTAGTCTGCCAAGCAATGAATTGTCCATCAGGTGACCAGATGGGCAGCCCACCGTAAGAAGCAATTTGTTTCAGTCCGCTGCCATCAACATTAACTAGCCACAACCCATCATTCCCGCCGCGATTAGAACGAAAGGCGATTTGGTTGCCGCTCGGTGACCAAGCTGGAAAATCGTCTTGCAGCGGAATGTTTGTTTCCGTCTCGTTCTGTAGACTGGCGCGTGTCAAATTTCGACTCCCTGAGCCATCACTCTTAACTATATAAATGCTATGAGACCCATTGTCAAAGACGGTAAAGGCAATTAGATCACCTCTGGGGGACCATGCAGGTGATGAGCCATCCGTATCAGGCGGATTGAGGACAATCCCTTCGGGGCTACTGACTTTACCGTGTAAGACTAGCATTAGATGACTGCTGGAGGTCTGTTCGACAATCCAGGAATGACTATCAAGTGACACAATACCAGCGGGGGGCTGAATCGGCGTAATTTGCCAGCTGATGGGATCAAACAACATGCGACCTTGCCCTTCAAGAGTAAAAGATAATTCGCATTGAGAATACTTT
>DATGFK010000125.1:0-4001 GCA_035309185.1 Aggregatilineales bacterium | reverse complement strand
GTCCTTTGGTAGGTTGGCCTGCCATGTTAGTAGAAAGGCACGGACAAAGATAATCACAATTGCAGGTTTCGAAGTAATCACCGTTAATCTGCCAAGACGTGCTGCTCATAAGTTTTCTCCAGTAGAGTGAATAATTTATCGGATGATCACGTTCGGAATGATCATCCATGTGCAAATGGAACAGTCTGACGCAGAAACAATGATCTTATTATAAGATAGATGTCAAGTCACGGATACTGCGCATACCAAACAAAAAGCGCGCTGTTGAGAGCAGATTATTTCTCTGCAATGGCCTTTCTCGTAATCGGCACTGCATTCATAAGGGGAAGCTATCCATGCTTAGTTTGAAACCGATCGGTACCGAGACATTCCGCGCCTGGCGTGAGGACGCCATTAAAGACTATGCGAAAGACAAGATCGCGGCAGGCACCTGGGCCGCCGAGTCCGCCTATGAACTATCGGACAAGGAGTTTACGCGACTCCTGCCTGACGGCCCCGCCACGCCCAATAATCACATCTGGTCAATGCACGACGATTCTGTGGGCAAAGATGTAGGTGTGTTGTGGATCGCGATACTTGAACACGGAGGTATCCGGATAGCCTTCATCTACGATATTGTCGTTTTTGAGGGCTACCGCAGACGCGGCTATGGCACCCAGGCACTCAGTGCGCTGGAAGGGGAAGTCCGCGCTCTGGGATTGGATCGCATTGGCCTGCACGTCTTCGGTCACAATCCGGGCGCCAGGGCGCTTTATGAAAAGGTGGGCTACATCATCACCGACATCAACATGGTCAAGACGCTGGGTTGACACATTCGAGTTGATCAACGAATGAGCAGTTATGTCCTCAAATAGGACGCACCGTTTACGTCAATAATGCTGCCCGTAGCGAACTCCGCACCTTCCGAGGCCAGGAATGCCACGACGTAAGCCACCTCTTGGGGCCTGGCAACGCGCCGGAGCGGGCTTTCATTGCGGATAAAGTCCGCATTTGGCCCATTCAGGTAATCTTCGGCCATATCCGTCTCCACCCAGCCGGGCGCGACCACGCCCACGAAGATGTTATGCGGCGCTAAGGCTTTGGCAAGCGACTGGCTCAGGGCATTCAATCCGGCTTTGCTAGCCCCGTAGGCAGGTGACTCCGGTTCACCACGAAAGGCGCCCCGCGATGAGACGTTCACGATCCGCCCGCCGCCGTGTTTGATCATGTGCTGTGCCGCGCAGTAGCAAGCGTTAGCAGCGCCGATCAGGTTGGTATTGATAATTTCAAGCCAATCCTTCTGCCAATACTCGTAACTGACTGCGGCAATCGGATGTTCCTGGTAGATCGCTGCATTGTTGACCAGGAGGTGCAGCCCGCCCATTTCCTTCGCCACATACTCGACCATTCGCTGCACCGCCTGGGGATCGCTCACGTCAGCCTGCACAATACTGTGGCCTATGCCGGGAAGCATCGCGTGCGTTTCTTCCACCGCAGTTCGGTTGGATTGATAATTGAGGGCAACCCTGCCTCCGCGTCTGGCAAATTCCAGGGCAATCGCTCGGCCAATGCCACGCGATGCGCCAGTCACGAGGACGACTTTGTCGTCAAAGTTCATCTCAGCCAACTTTTGCCCAGATTCCGACGCTTCCGCTGGCGATGGTGACGCGATAGATTCCCCCGATGGGCGAAGTCAGGTAAACCTCGCCGCCAGGCCCAATCTGCATACTGCCACTGTAGTTCTGGAAATCGCTAATTCCCCAGCCAAAGACGGCCTGCAAGGGTCGCCCATCTGACCAGTAGCCGTGCGCCCACATGTAGCCGATCGGGCCGGTGGGGAAGAAAAACCCGGAAGGTGGAGTCTGAGTCGGCTGCACAATACTGGCGTTCCAGGTGTTTGTGAACACATTGGCAATCTGGCTCTGTCCGTCGAGGAAGAATATCTGGTTGGTGTTGGGGACGTAAAAGGCAGCGCCGTATTCAAAAGCCTGGTAGGTAAACGCGCCCGTCTGCGCTGGCTGTGGACAGCCTGGCCCCGGCGCGGGGCTGACCAGCCAGGGAGCGCTACAGGCCACGATCACGGACACAATCTGCGAGATGGTTTTGTTGGCCTTCTCAGCAGTCAGGCGAAAATTGATCTGGTTTCCATTGGTGGCATTCAGAGTGTAACTGAGAGTGCCGCTTGGCCCAACGCCCACGCTTTGCAGCACGCTGCCATTCGGGTCTATTTCATCAAGTGTTAGTTTTGTCGCGTCGGCGCTCCAGGCCACGACAACCTGTCCGCCGGATTGCACCGGGGACGGACTAGCTGTCAGGCTCATGATCTGCGGAGCCACCGTCGGCGTCAGCGTGCTGGTAGGCGCTTCTGTCGGCGTGGCCGTTGAAGTATTCGTGGGCGTTGCAGTCATAGTCGGCGTCTGGGTCAACGTAGGCGGCAAGGTTGGCGTGATAGTGACCGTTTCTGTGGCACTTGGCGTTTCCGTCGAGGTAGCCGTCGGCACGCCGGTGGAAGTGCTCGTTGGAGTGAAGGTCTGTGTAGGCGTGGAAGTCGGCGTGACACTGGGCAGCACGGCAAGGGTTGGCAGGGGCGGCGGTGTTGGCGCGCAGGCACTCAACAGCGCTCCCGCAACTCCGATCAGCACCAGGATCTCAGTCTGACACCAGAAATGCTTCACGGCTAACCCCTCCGGTAAGATACCCTATCTTGAAGTGCATCCTACTTACAGTTTACACCGGGCGCGTGAGATTTGCCGGTGTCTGACCGCTTACAGTTCAGCCCGGCCTGGAATTGGTACCGGGACTCATGGTCAGACGGCGGATTTTTAGGGCCAGGTTGACTGCCAATCGTGTTTCGGGATTATCGAGGTCGAAGCCGCCGATTTGCGCGATACGATCCATGCGATATAGCAGAGTGTTGCGATGGACGTGGAGCTTGCTGGCTGTTTGGCTCAAGTTGCCGTGCTCCTCGAAGAATGTTTCGAGGGTCGTGATGAATTCGTCGTTGGCATAGCGTTCGTCGGCCAGGTCGCCCAGAGTCTCACGGTAGAAACTGCGTAACTCCTGGGATTCAAGCAGCAGGGATAGCAAACGGTACACGCCCAGGTCGCCAAAGAAAAGCGGCTGGAATACGTGCCACTGCCCCGCGATCCGCTGGGCGGCGGTGGCCTCCTGGTAGCTGCGCCGCCACTCAGCGAGGTTATGTACAGCCCGCCCGATACCGACGATCACATTAGCATTGGGAAACTGCATATGGATACGCGCCAGTACCGAATCGGCAAGCTGGCGCACGGTGCGCGGAACAGCTTTCGGGCTTGCTGCATCGTCGGCGCAAAAGATCACGACACCACCCTCGATAAGTTGCACCACCGCCTCGCAACTCTGTACGCTAACCTGTTCATTGAACAGCGTTTCCAGTCGCCGGTCAGAAGGGCCAGAGTCCTGCGCCCAGGCGGCAGTAATCGCCGCGTACGGGTGATCTTCCGGGCGATGACCAAGCCGCGCCAATTGCCTTCGCGCCTGGTCGGTGGGGATTTGACCGGTTAGCAGACGCTCCAGGATGCCACCCTGCACGCGCTTTTGCGCTTCGCGGATGGCCTTTTCCTTTGCCATTTCGAGCGCCATAACCGCCGCGCCATGCCGCACAAATTGCATATCCAGTGTATCGAAGTCGTCCCCGGCAGTCAGCATCGAAAAGAAGCCGCGCCCACGGTGATTTGCTACAATCGGCACGACCAGCCGCCGCACCCCAAATTCTGGCAGTTCGATAAGGGCAGGGTCGGGCGTGACCTGTGCCACTTCGTCCCGGTTACGGAAGACTACTGGCAGCGCATCCTCAATCGCCAACGCCGATTCGATTCCCGGCCAGTGTTCATCTTTCTTGAGCGGCCCGTTGGCAATCAGGGTCTCGAAGCGCTTGTCCTGCACGACGACAGTCTTCCCGGTGGCATCTACCAGAGCGCTGACCAGTGCTGCCATGCCCCGGTTGGCCGTGCTGAGTTGCAGTAACTGCTGATGAATCTCAA
>DATGFK010000124.1:0-8528 GCA_035309185.1 Aggregatilineales bacterium | reverse complement strand
TCCGGCAGGTTCAAGTAGCGCGCCCTCACCTCGTTGATGGTCAGGTAGGGCGCGAATGCCTGCATCTCGCGCAGTTCGGCGGTGGCATCCTGCTTGCGAATGTCCTCCGGCTCCACGATCAGATCGGGGCCGAAGAAGGGCGCCAGCGCTACCGTGATCTTCTGGGCGAGGCTGACCATCATCGGCCAGATGCGCAGTGTGGTGAAAAGCTCCTGGGCGGCCAGGGCGTTGGCTTCCGTGGCGTTCTTGTCCATCAGACCCACCGGGATACGGTAGATCTCGAAAATCTCCTCTTTGTTGAACTGCCGTCCGGCGCTGAAATCCATATCCTTATGCGTGACGCTAATGTCCTGCCAGGTCACGTCGCCGCCCCGGATAAAGGCGGTGCGGCGCTGCGTTCCGCCATAGGTAGTGCGCCATTCCGCCTGGATTCGCTCGAACTCGGTGTCGGTAATCATGTTCCTGATATTCACGATCCCGGCAGGGACGCCCCGATCCTGGCTGAAGTAGTTGCGATTCCACTGCTGCATCCCCAGGTCGGTCTGGATGGCGAGGCGAGCGGCTTCCAGGCGGCTCAGGCCGTAATAGTCATCCTGCGGATTGTACAGGCGGAAGTGGACGACTTCCTCCGTCGTCAGCGGAACGTCCACGCTGTTGACGGTATACACGTAGCCCTGCACCCGATTGGCGCTGTGTTCCCCGGCCAGGATTCGCACGCGATCCGGGCGCAGGATCATGATCTCCGTGGGTGCGCCGCCCGCAGGCCCGCTCAAGAACCAGAAGGCGTTGCCGGTCAGTTCCAGGCAGCCCAGCGTCTCGTACATGAACTCGTACTGCGACTGCCAGGCATTCGGCCTCCGCAGCAGCCGTTCCAGCGGGTGATCGAGAAGCGCCTCCCGTTTAGGCGCAGCCCCGCTCGCCGTCCTAAGCACGTTGAGATTCACGAGCGCGCCTGCCGTCGCGCAGAAGTCTACGGCGACGTACACCCAGGACGATTGCGTGAAGATGCGCGCCTGGTCAGCGTACTTCGAGAGATCGGGATAGATGTGCTCGTAGGGCCGCGCCGAGGCTTCCAGCACGCGCCGCCAGTCGGGAGAAGCTTTCACGGCCAGCCGTCCGGCCAACGCCCTGATCTGGCGAGTCATGCGGGCCAACGGCGAAGAGGACGAGAGCGAGGGTTGTAGGTTAGACATGCGACTCAGAATCCTTTCGGGAGGAGTTCTATCCTCGCTTATTTCTGGTCTTTGGCGCAGGCGCGGCTTCCAGCGCAGCGATGTAGGCCGTGATGGCATCCAGGCGGCGAGTGAAGCGATCATCGGTATCGAACCAGCGATAGAGTTCGCTCATGGCGCGCTGTGAAGCCTGCTGAACAGTCGGCGCAGAATCAGCTTTCTGCGGCGGATGCGGTGATGGCTGCGCGTTGATCTCGGCGCTTCGATCTTGCGCGTAGGACGGGTCAGAGGTGGTGGACAGTTCGTCGGGCATTGGTATCGGCTCCAGGCTGTGATTGGGCGTTGGCGGCATTCTACGCGGGACGCGCATCGGCGTACAGGCTGGCGCAGGCCAGGTGGCTATTGAAATTGATTTATCGCCCTCTCTCGGTTAATCTTTGGGGGTAACGCTTCGCACCGTAAGCCAGTGGGAGTAAGTGGACGTAAAGAGTGCCTGAACAAGAAACGCCGGGGAGATCGCCCGACTCCACCCCCGAAGTAAAACCCGATCAGCATGTGAACCCTGAAATGCCAACCAATGCGGAGCCTGATTCCGTGACCGGAACGCAGGCTTTCCCGCCCGAACCGCTGATAACCCTCTCGCCGCTTTCGGATTCTCCTGACGAAGACGACGCGGCGCTGACCGAAGTTGCCCGAAGCCCAGTGGCATCGCCCGGCGCGGAGCCTGCCGTCGTTCCTGAAGTGCCAGTTCCTGCGCCCAGGAGCGAAGAGCCTGCTCCAGTTCCTACGGTCGTGCCGGAGCAGCGCCCCAGGCCGGGCCGCGAGGACATCCGGCCAACGCCCAGGCCACTTGAGCGCTATCGCTATACCCTGGTGAGCGTAGTCAGCGCGCTACGTGCCCTGAGCCTGACCTTCGCCGCCGCCGTGATCGTGTCCACGATCTTCATGTGGTTCACCTCGCCGGAATTCCTTTCGGCAGGGGCGCAAAATGCACTCGGGAAAGTGCAAGCCACGGCAGCGCGCAGCGAAGTGACCCCAACCTACGTGCCGACTCCCGTGTGGTTCAAGCGGGTGGGCGTGGTCGCCGGACACAGTGGGATCGCGACCTACGGCCCGACTCGCGGCAACACCGATCCGGGTAACGTCTGCCCCGATGGATTCACCGAGGAAAGTGTGACCATGCGTGTAGCACAGCAGGTCGTCGCGGAACTCCAGGGCCGGGGTTACACCGCCGACCTGCTGGAAGAATTTGATCCCCGGCTGGACAATTACCAGGCCGCCGCCTTTATCTCCATCCACGCCGACGCCTGCACAAACTTCGACGATGGGTTCAATCATACTGGATTCAAAGTGGTTTATCCCGTTGACCGGCTCACCGTGCGTGACCAGGACTTGCGCCTGAACGATTGCATGCGCGATAACTACGGCGCAGCCACCGGATTACCGTTCACGCCCGCCGGAATTACAGAAAACATGACCAATTACCATTCCTTTCACTTGTACAGTAACCATCCGGGAATCGCTTCGACCACCCCTGCTGTCATCATCGAGTTGGGCTTGCTGGGTTATGACCGCGACCTGCTGCAAAATCACCCCGATAAGGCCGCGCGCGGCGTGATCAATGGCCTCCTGTGCTTCCTGGACCCACTGCACCAGCAGGTGCAGCCAACCCTCGTTCCAGCCACCAACGCGCCGCTACTTCCTGGAACGCCCATCGGCCCGAGCGGGGCTGCCGCCAGCACGCAGAGTACTTCTGTGGTACCGTAGCGATTATCCACTGGCATGGTATAGTTAATGGGTCTGATCGCGTCAAGAGAACGATAAACGATCAGCGACGGAATGAAGGTATCACGACACGAGCGGAGTCGAATTGGCATGAGTGCAAACACAATCCCCGACGATTTTCCTTACGACCTGGTCATGTATGCGCGGACGACGCCTTGCCCCTTCGTCAACCTGGCGCACCGCGTCCTGGAAGCACAACAGGTGCCTTTCCGCGAAGTTTATATTGACCTGGATAAAAGCATGGAAGAGCGCGTGCTGAAGTGGACAGGGTTCCTCTCTGTGCCAACCCTGGTCGTGGCGCGCAAAGGCGATGACCTGCCCTATGCTGAACCGGGGTATCTGGAGAAGGACGCCAGTCCGCGCGGCATTGACCGAGGCTCTATGATCACCGAGCCGAGCGAAGAGCAGCTTGTAGCCTGGCTTCAGCATCACGGCTTTCTGAAGGAACTGGACTCCTCCGCAGCCTGAGCCAAGCCTTCTGCCAGGGGTGCGCGGCTACGCTGCAATAGACGTGAATGGGCTAATCGGCTATTGACACGCCCGTGCAAACAGCTATAATTTTCGATGAAAATTGGCCCCGTAGCTCAATTGGCAGAGCAGTTGACTCTTAATCAATTGGTTGAGGGTTCGAGTCCCCCCGGGGTCACCTAACGATACGCCAAGCGAACCAGAACCTTGTGTTCTGGTTTTCGTTTCCCTTTTTCCCAAGCCATTGCTTGACCCATTCGGATTCACTGAGTAGGTCTATAATTTAATCCTCGCCCTCCGTCCACAGAGACGTGGTCGCCAACTTTAGCGAGGAGTCAGCTAACGTGTTGCGCCTGGGCATTGGATGGCTACGCAAACACAGCCAATATGGAATCCTGCTGTCGGTAGTGATCGCCTGGGTGATCCTCGTGACGAGCGAAATCCTGCCTGGCGTCAGGCAAGTGACCCCAGGCTTTGCGGCTTATTACGCGGCATCCTATGCGGTACTTCACGGCGGCGCTGCCGATCTCAATAACAATCAGGCTTTTGCCGTGTGGGTCGCACGATCCGGGATCGACGTGCAAGAGGTTTTTGCGGGAAATGCCCCGACTCTGGCGCTATTCGGCCTTCCCTTTACCCTGGTAAGCCCGGACATTGCCCAGACACTGTGGCTGCTGGTAAACGTCGCACTGCTGGTCGCTGCGTCCTGGCTGGCGGGGCGACTGTGCGCCCCGCTTAACGTCACGGCACGCCTGGCGATTATCGCCGTATTTGCGCTGCTGGCTCCCGTACACGAGACGCTCTACTATGGACAGGTCTATCTGCTGCTGGCCTTCCTGTCCCTGGTTGCGCTTGCCGCGCTGCGGAGCCAGCACGACATCCTGGCGGGGATCGCGGTGGCCGGGATGGCGCTCCTGAAGCCCTATTACGGCGTGTTGACGTTCGGATTGCTCATCTGGTCGCGTCGTCCCCGTTCGATCCTGGCAATGATCGGGATCAGCCTCCTGGTTGTAGTGGCCTCACTGCCGCTGCTCGCACAGGCATGGCCCGGTTTTGTGCAAGCGCAAGGAAGCATTGAGGATATGGCTTCGGCAAGTGTCCCGGCCAACCAGACGCTTAACAGCTTGATGCGCCACCTATTTGAGTATTCGCCGGGCTGGAATCCCGACCCCCTTGCTAACCTGCCCCTTCTGGCGACAGGCTTACGCTATGCGCTCTCACTCTTTCTGGTCAGCGTTACCGTGTGGCGCGCGGCGAAGCATCAAGACGACCCATTTTGGATATGGCCCCTGGCGCTGACGCTGATGCCTGTGCTGGCTCCGGTAGGCGAAACTCATCACGACACCCTGTTACTGCTACCCATTGCCGTCGCCGTGACCTGGCTCCTGGAACGCAAAGCGCGAAGACTCGAAGCGCTATTGATCGTAACAGGGCTTTTCCTGCTGATCGTCCCCTGGCCCTCCCTGCACGATTCTGCTAACTGGCAGGGCTGGCTCGGACTGCTCGCCTATCCACGCCTGATGGGCGCGATGCTGCTGTGGATGGCTCTGCTTTCCTGCGAAGACACAACCGACGGAAAATTCCTTCCTCGCACGCCTCAGCGTCTACTGCCAATAAACGATCCCTAGACGTTCGAGTGGCAAGCGTTGCGAAACCGATAGGATCGGCAGAAAATGGCGTCTAAGTCGTTCACCGCATAACCCAACAAGGATGATTGAGCTATGAACGATTGAATGGTTGCCTGGCACTCGTCTCCGGAGTTAAGCGTTTCAATCGCGGCCCACTATATTCAAGAATGCTTCAAAAGCACAAAACATTAGAGAATGTATCTGAACTGGAGACAAGACTCGCCTTTTCGTTCGATTATGCATAAACTTGAGGGTGTTGCCTGTTGAATCGCAAGTAGAACATTTTTGGCGCTGGACATCACGATTCCAATGATCTACCCATCTTGCTTTTTCTTGGCCGGAAGCAAATTAGACATTTTTCTCAAAGTGCTGACGACCAATACTACAAGGTGGTATTCGGCCACTGGTTCGTCGTGTTTCTCAGTCGAGCGAAAGGATACCTCCATCGAACAAACAATAGGCAAAACATCCACACCGTTCCAACAAAGTCTCAATCAAAGGTTAAGCAAAGGAGTTTAGCAATGCAAGCAGGTAAGGGAACCAATCGTCGGACGATGATGATCGCAGCCGTGGTCGTAATAGTCCTGGCTGTGCTGGTCGTCGCAGTGGGAGGCAACGCCGGACTGTTCGGCGCAGCCGTAAGTCAGAATAGCAACCAGGGAGTAGACAAAGGCAACGGCAAAGGCACTGGTAGCACTACTGGCAGTAACACTGGCAGCAATACTGGCGGCGGCAACAACGCGAACAATGCCAATAACGCGAATAACGCGAATAACGCCAATAATGGCAACAACAAGAACAACGCCAACAACGCGAATAACGCCAACAACGCGAATAACGCCAATAACGCCAACAACGCGAATAATGGCAACAACAAGAACAACGCGAATAACGGCAATAACGCCAATAATGGCAATAACCAGAACAACGCCAATAATGGCAACAACGCCAACAACGCCAACAACGCCAACAACGCCAATAATGGCAACAATCAGAACAACGGCAATAACCAGAACAACGCCAACAACGGCAACAACGCCAACAACGGCAACAATGCCAACAACGGCAACAATGCCAATAATCAGAACAACGGCAACAATGCCAATAACGGTAACAACCAGAATAACGGGAATAACGGCAACAACGGCAACAACCAGAATAACGGCAACAACGACAACAACAAGAACAATAAGAACAACGACAACAACAACAACAACAACAATAACAACAACAACAACACGCAGACTGATCAAACTAACACGCAGTCCAACACACAGAGCAATACCCAGTCCAACACCCAAAGTAACACACAGTCCAATACGCAAAGCACCACCCAAACCAACACACAATCCACTAACACCACCACGCAGAGCAATACCCAGTCCAACACGCAGAACCCACCCAATACGCCTCCCGGCTGCGGTACGTTGAACTCCGATGGCTCGGTGGACACCAGTGCGTGCGGCGTGGACACCACCGCCAAGCCCAACACGAACTTCGTCAAGCCCACGCTCGGCGCGGCCACCTGCCCCAACTTCGTGCTGTATCACTCCGATGCGCCCGGTAACGTCAACATCTTCAAGCTTGATCCCACCGGTACCAACACCGACGTATCCAACGGCGCAGGCACGGGCGTCCGCGATATGTCGCCCAGCCGCTCGCCCGACGGTAGCTATGTCGTCTTCACCACCAACCGCAACGGCAACTGGGAAATCTACATGGCCGCCACCGATGGTTCGAAGTCGCAGCGCCTGACCAACACCACCAGCGCGGCGAACCTGGCCCCAGCCTGGTCACCCGACGGCAGCAAGATCGCCTTCGAGAGCACGCGCACCGGCTCCCGCCAGTTGTTCGTGATTGATGCATCCACCGGCACGGAGACGCAGGTCACCACCGACACCGGCAACGTGGTCAATCCCTACTGGTCACCCGACGGCAGCAAACTGATCTACCAGAGCGACAAGAGCGGCCTGTGGCAGATCTACATCTACGATCTGTCCAGCAGCAAGACGACGCAGCTCAGCGACGGCAAGGGCAATGACCAGAACCCGCAGTTCTCCAGCGATGGTTCACAGGTGGCCTTCCGCTCCTTCCGCGATGGCAACAGCGTGGTCTACACCATCGGCAGCGACGGCAGTGGCCTGAAGCAGGTCTCCGACCCGAAGGTCAACTCTGCCAACCAGGCCTTTTCACCTGACGGCAAGTACATCGCCTACCAGTCAACCTCCAGCAGCAACCAGGACATCTACGTCACCGAAGTCTCCACGGGCAAGACGCGGCAAGTCACCAACAAGTCGCACAACTACGCCCCGACCTGGAGCTGCGACAGCCAGACCCTGGTCTTCACTTCCGATGCTGCTGGCAAGCCTGACATCGTGCAGACCAGTGCCCTGCCGATTGACGGTGGAGTTGCCTCCAAGATTACGACGTTGACCAGCGACAACGCCAACGACAAGTTCCCGGAGAACTCACCCTCGGTGGAAGACGCCAGCAACCGTGGCAGCGTCTCCAACCCCAGCCACTAAGTTCCCTTCGTGACTTCAGCCAGGAGATTGGTACCATCCAGTCCCCTGGCTGAACACGAAAATCATCAGAAGGCATAACCTCCGGCCTCAGGCTCAGCCTGACCGGAGGTTTTTTGTTTCACGCTTCTGAGCGGGTCGCTCACGAGCGGCCCCCTACGGTGAGGACACGTAGGGACGGTTCGCGACCCGTCCGCCTGGCTTTTATCCCTTTACTTCTTCTTCCAGGCGGGGGCGTCCGTGCCGGTTACGTCCGTGATAATCCAATTGGAGTAATTGTTCGTCGTTTGCAGTTTGAGGGTATACGTCACCATGACATCATATGGCCCGCGCTGCCCAATCACGGTGCCGCTGCAACCATCAGCGCTGCTCTTGTAGAGCGTGCCCTGCCAGGTTTCGCGCGTTTTGATGGTGGCCGTTTTTCCATCGGCTGACGTGTTCAGAGCGATAAAGCTGGTATCAATGATCTGCCGGCCTTCGTACTCGTCGGCAGCTTTCAGGGCAGCTTTCTGGTTGTCTATGTAGGCAAAACCAGTACTGGTGTCCGCCTTGGGATCAAGCCACAGCGTGCGCGTTATGTCACCCTGCAAGGCGTGGACTAATTGAACAAGGTCGGTGTTGACCATTGATTTTGCCATAAACGTCGAGGTCCAGGCGGGTACTGAGGGTTCTTTGGCATCGGTGACCATCTGCTGCCATTGGGTATCGTTGAGCCGGGTCTTGCTTGGGAATTCATATGCGCTGTAGGCTGCCCCACGTGCAACGTACAGCTTTCCGTTGATCGGGAAGGTGGCATAGATGTCGTAAATATTGCCTGTGCCCAGTTCGAGAATGGTACTGTCAGAACCGGTTGCAATGTCGGCGACCAGGGCCGCAACCGTCTGGTCGGCATTGTAAGCCGAATTATCAGCATTGGCCGCGCCGAGGATAGTTCCCAAATCCTGAGAATAATT
>DATGFK010000123.1:0-2500 GCA_035309185.1 Aggregatilineales bacterium | reverse complement strand
TGTGCGAGAAACCCCTTGCACTCAACGCCCCACAGGCTCAGCAGATCGTGGATGCGTTCCGCAAAGAAAATGTGCTGCTCGCTGAAGCCTTCATGTATCGCTACCATCCGCAGCACGCGACGGTCATGGCGCTGATCGAGCAGGGCGTCACCGGCAAGCCCAATCTGATTGACGTATGCTTCACGTACTCGATGTCCGAAGCCGAACTGGGCAACGTTCGCCTCAGGCCGGAACTGGGCGGGGGCGGCTTGCTGGACGTGGGCTGCTACTGTGTCAACCTGAGCCGCCTTCTGGCGGGACAGGAGCCGGAAAGCGTCACGGCACAGGCGGTTTATGGCAAAAAGTCTAATGTGGACGAAGTGTTTGTCGGCACAATGGCCTTTCCAGCAGGGCTGCTGGCTCACTTTGACTGCGGGATGCGTTCACAGTGGCGCAACCAGTACACGGTGAGCGGCCCGCATGGCACTATCACGGTTGATTACGCCTTCCGCCAGCCGCCGAGCGGCGAAGCGATTATCCATATCCAGCGCAAGGATGCCGAAGCGGAGACGATCCACATCCCGCCGATCAACCAATACACGCTGATGATCGAGGATTTTGCCCAGGCCGTGCGCGAGGGCCGCAAAGCCGCTACCTACGATCCGATGGACAGCGTGCGCAATATGGCTGTGCTGGACGCCCTGGATCGCTCGGCGCGCGAGGGAATCGCCATCCGCCTATGAAGCGTTGGGTGACGAAAGAGAATTTGTTGGCGCTGGGATTGTGCGTGCTGGTGATTCTGCTGATCATCGTGACGGCGGACAGTTCGCCCGTGTTCCTGTACCAACGGTTTTAGCCAGGGCATTCGATCATCTCAGGAGGCGACGTGTGAGAGAGGTCATTTTGCGCCCCGGTGAAGATGGCTATATCATCGCGGAATGTCCCAGTTTTCCCGGCTGTATCAGCCAGGGCAAGACGGAACAGGAGGCGCTTGCCAATATCGTAGAAGCCATTGAACTTTGGCTTGAAGACACCACACAACACGAGGATTCCATCACAAAGGACAACACGCCGTGAAAAAGCTCACTCAAATTCCCGTTTTTGTTCTCCTGTTGATCGCGACCTTTTATGTCCCGGCGGTCTTGATCGCCTCCGGGCAGGGCATGACGCCGACTCCCCAGCCGTTGCCGCATTGGACCTACGAAGGCGCGGAAGGCCCCACCAACTGGGGCAACCTGGATAGCCGTTTTGCCGTGTGCGCAACGGGACGCGCCCAGTCGCCCATCAATCTCAGCAAAGCGCAGATGGTGCCCCTGACCGACATCAAGTTCGACTATAAGGCTTCAAAACTGAATATTTTTAACAATGGGCACACCATCCAGGTGAATTACGACGCTGGCAGTTCCATCACTTACAACGAGATCCCTTATAACCTTGTGCAGTTCCACTTCCACCATCCCAGCGAACACAGCATAGACGGTCAGACTTTCGCGCTGGAACTGCATCTTGTTCACAGCAGCGCCAGCGGTGATCTGGCAGTGGTGGCCGTAATGATCCGCCAGGGTGACAAAGATAATCCCGATTACGCGGGAATCTTTAACAACCTGCCCAGCACGCAGGGCACGCCCACGCCAACCACATTAACGATTGACGCATCCAGGCTGCTGCCCGCCAGCAAGGTCTACGATACGTATACTGGCTCATTAACCACGCCGCCTTGTTCGGAAGGGGTGCTCTGGCTGGTACTCACCACGCCGATAGAACTCTCGCAGAAGCAAATTGACGCCTTCAGCCACCTGTTTGAGGATAATGCGCGTCCAGTTCAGCCCATCAACAACCGCGACCTGCTGGCCGATCAATCGCCTGCCAAGCCCTAACCAGCGAAGCGCTGTGAGGAAAGGCGCATCTCCTCGGAGGCAATTGTCGAAGAAAAGTGCCGTCCTGGGTGACTCCACGGACGGCGGCAGCCTGTGGAAACCCCTGGCTTCCCGATTATCGAAGACTTGTTATGTCTATTAGTCCGTATAAAAATAACATACTGCTTCTAGCCTAAATTTTAACAAGGATTTTACGTAAGCAAATCACAAACCAGGTATAGACTAACAGAAGCGCAGCGTTTTGGCTCTAACAGCTCCCAATATTCCTGCAAGGAGGCCCTATGTCGTTCCGTCGTTTGTGGCTATTCCTCGCCATCGTCTTCCTGCCGTTGACAACGGTGTACGGTGCTGTTTCTCCGCAGCGTGTCGAAGCAAAACCTGATTCTCGTCTGCAACAGACGACCACAACCCTCAATGTGTGGGCCGAACTTTCGCCCAGTGATCCCCCAGAGTTAGTGGATCTCATTAAGAGCATCGGAAAAGATTTCGAGGGCCAGCACGCCGGGGTCACGGTGAATTTCACCTTTGAAGACCCGGCTAACCTGCGTGACGATCTGAAGAAGGCCGTCGCTAATGGCACTCCACCAGACATCGCGGATACCGGAGCGCGCTGGGTGCCGGAATTCGTCTCGCTGGGCTTCATT
>DATGFK010000122.1:0-4552 GCA_035309185.1 Aggregatilineales bacterium | reverse complement strand
ATCGCTCCGCGCTGAGCGTGGAACCCTTCATCCATGTGGGGTTCCTGTGCGGTGATGTTGTGCGCCCTGACAGCAAACTGGATAAATAACAGGGCAATGAGTGGCACAAGCGCTGAAAAAGTTCGAAATTTAGGGTGTCGCATCGCGGATACCGGAGCCATTAGACTATCAAAATGCGCCCCGGTGCGCTGGACAGCCGGGGCGTTAAAATCCGATCACGCATTCAAGCGGCAGTCTGGGTCAGGCGTCGTTTAGCAGCCATCCCAAACGAATACGAACATCTTAGTCTGCCCGGTAATGGGATCCTTAGGCAGCGGAGAGACAATTTCCAACTGGTTATCAGTCAACCGATAAAGTCGAATAAGGATTCCCTGTGAATTCGCTCCCTGCGCAATCAGGGTGTTGACAGTCGGGTTCAAACTTGCGGCCAATTCTTCAGGTGTGACGTGAAAGTCGAAGCGGCCTGAGCCAACCAGTACGGAGTAGAGGTCAACACCACCGTCCTCTGTGCAGTAAACCGCAGTGCTCTGGTCGGGATATTGACAAACTGGATCCATACGACCGTCTGTTGCGGTGCCACACGTGACGGGGGGTGGTGGACAGTTTTCAACACAGTCCTTCACTGCTGCGGCAGGCCGCGAAGCGGCCCCAGCTCGCATGACTGATCCTACGGTCAGAGTCAGGGCGGTCAACAAGACAAGTCCCAAAAGTACAATCAATGCGCGGCGATCTATCCTGACGGCGTTGTTCATAGTCGTTCCTTTGATAGCGTATAGGTTTGATTTTCTTAACTTCCAGCGCGTGCTAAGCATATAATAAGTCGTCATCTTACGCAAGAAAGGGTCGTATAAAAACTTGTAGCTGGATGGCTTGTTTCCGAACAAACTTTGCCGTCTCGCCTAAAAGCGTGGCAAAATCCGCGTTCCCAATGATGGGAATTTCTATTCGATAGATCGAGGAAACACGCGATGGAGCTTGTGCAGGTTGGCGTTGTCAAGGAATTGTGCCTTTACCCGGTGAAATCAATGGCCGAACTTCCCGTAACGGATGCCTACTTAAACTGGCATGGCCTGGATGGGGATCGCAAATATGCCTTTGTCCAGGATGGCAACACCACCGATTTTCCCTGGCTGACTGCCCGGCAAGCCCCGGAAATGCTGCATTACGCGCCCTATTTTGTCGCTCCCTCTGATCGCGCCAGATCAGCTATCCAGGTCAGGACTCCCGACGGTGACGATCTCCCGCTCCAAAGCGCGGAGTTAGTGGCAAGCCTCGCGGTGCATTTTCCGGCTGGCTTCCACCTGGTGCAGTTGGGCACCGGCGCCTTCGACGAATTCCCAATCTCGCTCCTCAGCACGGCAACCCTCATAGGTTTGAGTGAGCGTGTTGGATTCCCGGTGCCCGGAAATCGCTTCCGTCCGAATATCATCGTCGAGCCGCTGGAGGCACTGGACGCGATTGAGGATCGCTGGGTGACGCGGACGTTGTCCTTTGGCACAGGGCCGGACGCGCCGCAAATGACAGTCAGCAAGCGCGATCCGCGCTGTGTGATGGTCAATTATGACCGCCAGACCTTGCAGCAGACGCCCGCATTGCTGCGCGAGATCGCCCAGAACCGCTCCTCCACCACGGGCGTCTACGGCTCCATCCTCGAACCAGGGCCGATCAACGTGGGCGATCCCGTATTCCTGGCTTAAGCGACTCGGCCTTCAACAATTTTCACCAGGGTTAATCCAGGACTTGGACAGCTTCCCCCTCATCCCCTGACCCCTTGATCTTGCAATCCATGTGGGACAAGGGGAGAAGGGGAATCAGATCGCATTTATCGGCCCGCTCTCCCCTCGCCCGCCCGTGGGAGAGGGGCCGGGGGTGAGGGAGTCCCGACGGTTCGTTTGTAACTCGACCTCGGAATTTTACTGCGGTGTCGCTGCCTGGGTAGGCTGTGCCGTTGCCGCCGTGACCGTCGCAGGCAGGAAATCGTTGCTATAAACCTTGCTCACATCCAGCGGTGAGGTGATCAACCCCATCGTCTGCAAGGTGTTCACGGTAAGCTGCCAGGCCGCCGGGTCGCTGTAGCCAAAGCGATCCGTCTTCCACAGGTCTAGTGAATTCGTCAGCACCGCCATTTGTACAGGATCGCTGGCCGCGAGTTTATCCACGTACTTACGACTGATGGCGTATGCTGCGCCTGGATCGGCCAGCGTATCGGCCAGGCCACGGGCCAGCGCGGTGTTCATAGCCCGCACCAGGTCTGGCTGATTCTGGATGGTCTTCTCGTTAGTGACCAGGCCATTCGAGACGATATTGGCGTAGTCCGATATTTTGATCACGCGGACTCTGAAGCAGCTTGCCTCGATCTGCGCCGGTTCGTTGGCGACGTACACGACTGACGCCTCGACCTGTTTGCCGCATACCACCGGAGCGGTATCGAAGCCGATGGCCTTCACGTCTTTCAGATCGCTCTCCTTCAAATTAACCGCCCCCAGGAGCGCTTGCAGCCCGACGTAGCTGGCCCCGTACTTGGCAGGAACGCCCACAACTTTGCCCGCCAAATCCTGTGGCTTGGTGATGGCCGAGTCGGCAGGCACGACCACGCCCACCGGGAACTGCTGATACCATCGGAAGACGTAGACCACGGGAGCGCCCTTGGAGCGCGCCAGGGGAACCTCTTCCCCGCTGACCAGCCCGAACTGCAATTGTCCCGTGGCAATGCGGGTGACGCCGTCCGTTTCGTCGAAGCTGTGTTCCAGCTTGACGTCAATCCCGGCGTCCTTGAAATAACCCCGCTCCACGGCCACGTAGACCGGCGCAAATTGGATGTTGGGAATGTAGCCCAGGAACAGCGTCACGCTCGTGAGCGCCTGGCTCGTGCCTGACGTGGGCGGTTGAGTCGCGGCAGCCGTCGCCTGCAAATTTGAGTCCGCCTTTTGCCGCGACCTGGCGGCAGTTGGCGCTGTGCCAATCACTGCCATCGCCGCAGCGAACACCACCAGTGCGGCCAGAATGACCATTCGTTTCATCGCGAGAACCCTTTCTATCTTTCTATATTCAGGATAGGTTGAACTGTTTACGAGGCACGAAGCTGCTGCCAGCGCAGCAACCGGCCTTCGATACGTGACACAATCTCGTACAGAATCAAACTGAGCGCGGCCAGGGTGAAGATTCCCACATACACCAGCGATGTGTCGTAGACGTAGCGCGCCACGTAGATCATGAAGCCCAGCCCGGCTTCCGAACTGATCGCTTCGCCGACCACCGCGCCCACCACGGACAGGATCATGCTGATCTTGAGTCCGCCAAGCAGGGTCGGCATCGCGTTGGGCAGTTCGACCTTGACGAAGATCTGCCAGCGGGTGGCCGAGAAAACCACCATCATGTCCCGCAGGATCGGGTCAAGCCCGCGCAGTCCAACGATGGTGCTGACCAGCATCGGGAAGAACACGACAAAGGCGCTGATCAGGCCGTTGGTCAGGATTCCCGGCCCCAGGAATCGGATCAGAACCGGGGCAATCGCCACGATGGGCACCGCCTGGAAGCCGATGGCATACGGCCCGATTACCTTCTCCAGCAGCCGACTCTTGGCGATCAGGCAGCCGATCACGAACGCCGAGCCAACGCCGATGACGAGTCCGAAGCCGATCTCCAGCAGCGTGACGCTGATATTACGCAGCAGCGAACCATCCGCAATGGATGCAACAAATTGGCTTGCCACGGCCATTGGCGTGGCGATAGCAAAGGCGTGTTCCTGGTCGCGAGTGAGCGCGTACCATAGCGCCAGGCCGATCAGCGGGACAATCAAGGCCAGCCAATTGAGGCGCGTCCCATTGCGCAGGATTGCAAAGACAGGCCGGATCGCGAGTTTAGAAGACATGCAAAATGCCCCTTGACACTGGCAGTCTCGGGGCATGACGGATCGGTGACAGCTACAGGGTAGCCAAACAGCCCGCCTGGAAAAAGGATCATCCAGGGGACGCTCACCGCGCAACACAACATCCCGTCTGGCTCACGCTAAGCGTGAGCAAACGTCACGGTGTTGGACTCTCTCCCATCCGGACTGTAACCGTCGGCCTCGGCTTTGAACCGAATCCACCGTTCGCATCAATCGCTTGAAGCGAGCCGGGTCGCGGGCTTGGCGCTCAGCGCCCTACCGCCGGTGGGGACTTTCACCCCGCCCCGAGAGTCTGCACGTTCAATTGTGACTCGAATTATAACAGCGGCTTGATGAGTTGCAAGGCGTTTTAGGCAATCCTGTCATTTTTCGCATTTTTTGGCGTGAACCAATCCCATATTTTGGCATTGGGAATTAAGGAAACGGCCTGACATCAGGGCAGAGCAGTTTTGAACGAGATTCCTTGTGTCATCAATTGTTGGCGCGACATTAGTCATTCCGTATAATAATTGTTCGGTGGCTGGTCATTCGCACGTATTGGCTAGGGGCTGGCTTGGCACTTCACATTGTTGGCTTGAACCCATGTGCTTCGTCTAGGTGGTTGTGATGACTGACCGTCGCCTGGTAGTTGCCTCCTGGCTGTGCGTCCCAATGGCTGTCTAC
>DATGFK010000121.1:0-2417 GCA_035309185.1 Aggregatilineales bacterium | reverse complement strand
CCTGCGGCCACGATGGTCACACGGCAATCGGCCTGGGCGTTGCCAAATTGCTCTCTGCACAGCGGGAGCACCTGGCGGGCCGTGTGAAATTCGTCTTCCAGCCTGCCGAAGAGATCGCCAGGGGCGCGCAGGCCATGATTGACGACGGGGCTTTGGCAAACCCTTCTCCCGACGTTTGCATGGGGCTGCACCTCTGGAATACCCTGCCGGTTGGCGAGGTGGGAATCGTTGACGGCCCAACGATGGCAGGCTGCGATATTTTCGGCATCACGATTCGCGGTGTTGGCGGTCATGGCGGCATTCCCGACAAGGCCACCGATCCGCTCGTCGCTGGCGCGCAGATCGTGATGGCCCTGCAAACCATCGTCAGCCGCAACGTCAGCCCGCTGGACACCGCCGTCGTGTCGGTGACGATGTTCCACGCCGGAGAAACCGACAATGTGATCTCGCCTGTAGCAGAACTGCGCGGGACGTTCCGTACCTTTCGCCCACAGACCCGCGACCTCGTCGAGCGCCGCCTGCGAGAGATCGCGACCGGGATCGCCGCTTCAATGGGCTGCCAGGCCGAGGTCGAAGTCGTATCCCTGACACCGCCGCTATCCAACGACGCGGCAACCAATGCCCGGCTGCGGCAGGCATTCAGCCATCTCACCAACGGCACTGGGCCACACCCTGTTCACCTGCGCGCTGATTCCCAGACAATGGCTGCCGAGGATATGGCAGTCTTTCTTCAAAAAATCCCCGGCACGTTCCTGCTGGTCGGCTCATCCAATGCCGCACGCGAGTTGAACTACCCCCATCACCATCCTCGCTTTGATTTCGACGAGGATGTGCTGCCGCTTGCGACCGGACTGCTGGCGACGGCAGTAGCCGACTACGTCTTGCGAGAGTAGAGCGACCATGCCACAGGCAAATGTGTTTCGCTGGCGGGATGGCGCGGGTTGGTTGATCCTATCCGGTGGAGATGATCCCAACAGCGCCGATTCCACGGAGATCGAAGCCGAGACGCTGGCGCGGCTTGCGCCGGGCGATCCGCTGGCCTACATCTGGGCGGCGGGCAACGTCGAGGATGCCGACGAGCGGTTAACCGCGTTGGAAGAACTTGGCGCACCAACGGGATTTCTGGTGGACATCATGACGGAGGATGACGAAACCCTCCGCCGACAGCTTTCCGAGGCGGCCCTGATCGTACTCGGCGATGGCCCGGATGGCGCCCAACTGCGTTCTTCCCTGCTTGGCGCGGCCCTGGATGGCATCAGCGCGGCCTACGAACGGGGCGCTGTGATCCTGGGAGTGGGCAGCGGCTCGGCTGTGCTAGGCGGTTTCCTGGGCGAAAAGGATGGCTTGAAGTGGGTCGAGCGGGCAATCATCCAGCCGCATTACGAACTGGAAGCCAGCGCTGCGGCTTTACGGGCACAGTTGGCGAACCACCCGGAGGCTTACGGCCTGGGGATTGGCACCGGCTCGGCGCTGGCACTCGGCCCACAGGGCGAAGTCGCCGCCTGGGGCAAGAAACAGATCACGGTCGCGCTGGGGAGCAAGATTGCGTAGCTCATGTGACTATACTAAACTGGTGATTAGTCGCAAGTGCCTTTAGGTCTGGGAAAAGGATTGTGAGTCTCCCCCGATTCAATGGAATCATGGTAGAGGTGAAACGAAAGACTGCTCAAACTGCGCCGGGCTACGGCAGCCGAGCGCAGAATGAAGACGCTGACGATCTGTACCAAACTTCAATGAACTTAAAGATTGGCAGTCGAAGCAGTCATCGCGGCGTATATGTCAGTCGAGTCTCACCAGATGGTCAAGTTGCCGCTGGCGTAGAGTAGTCTGTGTTTTGCGCCAGCTCCTTTGAATCCCCATTGCCTGGCTCGTAAGGAGGCTCATCAGATACATCAGCTTGAAGTTCTTTCCAACTTTCGGGAACCTCAATTTTTGCCTCTATACCTGCGTGCTGAGACAACAGATACAGCAAATTGCTACCATTTAAAAGTTCCATTGGTTTGCCATTGGCAAAATCGAACGACGCCTTTCCATAACCACTTGTGGTAATCAGTATTCCTTTGGATGCACCTTCGTTTTGCATCGTACCGAATAGGTCACGAACTGCGCTGACCCCGACCGTGTGCTTATAGCGCTTTGCCTGAATAACCACTTTTCCGCCAAAAATCGGACGTGGATCAAAGGCCACACAATCTACGCCACCGTCGCGCGAGGCTTGTGTTTGTCTTGTCTCCAATCCCATTTTCTGAAACAGATTAGTTATCAGCGATTCAAACTCGTGTGGATTGAGTTCCATCAGATTTGGCCGTTGATCAAGAGTTGACAACACATCGGTTTCTTCAATGAAACGAGGGTCAACCATGTTGAATTCCAGCACTGGACGAACCGGAGCTAACTCATCTGGACTCTTTGATACG
>DATGFK010000120.1:0-11399 GCA_035309185.1 Aggregatilineales bacterium | reverse complement strand
CTGCACTAGCCGAAGACCAAGCTGCAACGCCTCATCGGTCAGCGTGACCTCTGGCAGGAGATCGCGGGCTAGGGCAACTTCCTGCCGGGTCGAGACAATGGCCTCGGCCCATTCGCGGATGAAAGCGCGAGGATTGGTTTTATAGGCATGTACACGGTGATACACTTCGGCCCGTTCGTCCGTATTCTCCATCAGGCCACGTACAGCCAGCCGAAGCCCGAAGCGATCCATGATCTGAGGGCGCAAAGAGCCTTCTTCTGGGTTCATCGAGCCGATTAGCACGAAGCGGGAACGGTAGGTGCCAGACATCGCACCGCGCCGCACCGTGTAAGCTCCTGCCGCCGAAGCGTCCAGGATAGCGTCGGCGATCTCGTCGGCCAGCAAATTCACTTCATCCACGTACAGCAAATTCTGGTCAGCATGGGCCAGGATGCCGCGTTCCAGCCGGATTTTCTGCTGCTGTACGGCAATGCGCTCGTTAACGCCGCCCACAACGTCTTCGAGCCGCGCGTTCAAGGGCAGCTCGATCAGTTTCACCGGGTCAAGGCGGGTAATCGGGATGCCTTGCGCCAGCTTTTCAGCGCATTCGGCACAGACCCCGGCTGGCCCCTCCCGCTTAAAGTCTTCGGGCAGGCAGCCTTCAGGGCAGGTGCTGACCTCGATTTCCGGCAGAATGCTGGCGAGGCTGCGTACTGCCGTCGTCTTGCCAGTACCGCGCGGCCCGATCAGCAGGACGCCGCCCACGGCAGGATTGATAAGGGAAAGCAGAAGTGCGACGCGCATTTCGACCTGTCCGACCAGCGCCAGAAACGGGAACGGCATATTTTCGGCCAATCCCAGGTCAGACTCCGGCGCAGCCAGCACGGAGCGCGCCCCGGCCCGGCCCAGGATGCGCATCAGCGCGGAGGGCATGTAGCCGTCAGGCGCTTCGGTATTGAGTTCGGGCAGAGCGTGCATATCCGTCATCGTTGGCCCCCGTGATGATCGTGGCTAGCGTGACCGTCCTGTTGTTTGCGCTGCTTTTCGCGCTCGCGTTGCTCTTTTCGATAGACCTGTCGGGCCTGCGCGGCTTCTGCCTCGGCGCGTTCGGTGTCGGTGGTGAGCAGCAGCTTTGGTACAGGATGAGGCCTCCCGTGCGCATCAATTGCCACATAGACCAGGTAGGCGGTGTTGGTATAGGTGCGTGTGCCGGTCAGGACGTTTTCGGCCAGGACCTCAACGCGCGCCTCCATCGAAGTGGTGCCGACGTAGGTCAACTCGGCGTCCAGCGTGATCAGATTGCCGACGTAAATCGGCTCCATGAAGGTCATCGAATCCATCACGACGGTGACGACGGGCGAACGGGCGTGACGCATGGCAGCCAGCGCCCCGGCTTCGTCCACCAGTTTCATGATCTCCCCGCCGTGGACATTGCCCAGGCCATTGGCCTGGTCGGGGTGCATGAACTGGCTCAGGCGGACGCGGGAGTCGGCAATCGTCTTGGCATCATTGGTTTTCGTGCTAGTTTTATCGCTCAAAATGCTTCGCTTTCGTTAATCCATGTCCGGGCGCCGATCCGATAGACGCTTGAACACTTCAGGGTCTTCCTCCAGCACGTCTATCGTGTCGTAGCTAATCTCGGCATTTTGCGGCGGCAGCGGTGCGCGGCCTGGCAGGTTGGAGGGTTTGGTTGCTGGTTTTGCCAGCGGGTTCGGATGGAGGGGTTTTTTCTTCCCGGCGCGCTTGCGCAGAATGCGACCATCCTTGCTCAGATCACCGACCCATTCGCCATCGCGTGTATAGACAGAACGCGCTTCCATGAAGGCGACGTACTCACCGCGACTGTCGAAAATGTGCTGGCCGATTGCCGTCGCCATCCAGTCACCGCTGGTATTGAAGATAAATTCGGGTTTGTCGGGCATGTCGATCTTTCTCCGCGAGGAAAAGGACGCTCATCGGAGATTATAGCGCTAATAGGAGAAGGGGATGCTCACGGCATGTCCGGCGAATGCTGGATGTGCCACACGAGGCCGCTGTAACGGTGCGCCACGCGATCATTTTCGACAGCCATCTGGATTGCCCGGCGCGAACCTACCAGAACGACCAGCTTTTTTGCCCGCGTAATGGCAGTATACAGCAAGTTACGCTGCAACATCCGCGCGAATTGGGGAACCGTCGGGATCACGACGGCTGGATATTCGCTGCCCTGGCTGCGATGGACGCTAATGGCAAAGGCGTGGAACAGGTCGGCGGTCTCCTTCCAGGCGTAGGTGACGATCCGGCCATCCATGTCAATCTCGATCTCCTGTTCAACCGGATCAATGCCCAGGATGCGCCCGATGTCGCCGTTGTACACATCCTTCTCGTAATTGTTGCGGGTCTGGATCACCTTATCGCCGATGCGGAAGGTGCGCTCTCCGATGCGGTGATCGACGTTGCGGCCTACCGGGTTGAGAACCGCTTGCAGGCGCTCGTTCAGGGCATGGATGCCCACGTCGCCTTTGTACATCGGCGCCAACACCTGCACATCGTTGAGCGGATCGAGTCCAAACTTCGTTGGGATGCGGTTCCTGACCACGTCCACCACCAGATCAAGTACACTGCCACCCTCGCCCTCTGGCACGCCGAACATAAAGAAATCGCTGCTGGCATTGGAGAGATCGGGCATTTCGCCCTTGTTGATGCGGTGCGCGTTGAGCGCCACGTGGCTGTCGCTGGACTGCCGGAAGATGAAGTCCAGGCGAGTTACGTGCGCCAATCCGCTGGCGATCACGTCGCGCAGCACATCGCCCGCGCCCACGCTCGGCAGTTGATCCACATCCCCCACGAGCATCAGGCGCATGGTTGGCGGCATGGCATCCAGCAGCCGGGCAAAGAGACCCAGGTCAAGCATCGAAGCCTCGTCCACGATCACCACGTCACCGTCCAGGGGATTGCTCTCGTCGTAGGCGAAACCGCCCTCCTCCGAATAGCCCAGCAGCCGGTGGATAGTGCTGGCCGGGCGTTGGGTAGCCTCGTTCAGACGGCGGGCCGCGCGGCCCGTTGGGCTGGCAAGGAGATATTCGGCGTGCATCACGTCCAGCGCCTGGATCACGGCGCGCAGGGTGGTCGTCTTGCCTGTGCCTGGCCCGCCGGTCAGCACCGACAATTTATGCTCAACGGCGGCACGCACGGCGTCCTGCTGCTGCGCACTGAGCGTCACCTTGTCGTCTTTAGCCAGTTTCTCGAAGAAGACGGGCCAGTCCGGGACTTTTGCCTTTTTCTTGGTCGGACTCTTCGTCGCGGCGAGCGCCTTCAGTTGCTCAGCCACGCCCGTTTCATCATCGAACATGGCAAGGCTGTAGATGACTTCGATGTTGCCCGACGGGCCGCTCTTGCTCTTGATCGAGATGACTTCGCGATTGCGGAGCAGCGCCGAGATCGCCGAATCGCTGACCTCTTCGGGAATATCGAGCAGGCTGGCCGTCTTTTCGATGAGCAAGGGGCGTGGCGAGTAAACGTGACCTTCGCTGCTGAGCGTGGTCAGGGCGAACAGCACACCCGCTTTGGCCCGCTGAAGCGATTCTGGCGAGAGGCCCAGGCCCCGCGCGATCTGGTCGGCGGCCTTGAAGTCGAAGCCTTCGATGTCCAGCGCCAATTTATACGGGTCGTCCTGGATGGTCTTGATGGTCTCATCGCCATACGTTTCGTAGATGCGATGCGCCAGCGCTGCCGTAATGCCATACTTTTGCAGAAAGACCATCGCCGTGCGCGAACCGCGCTGTTCTGCCCATGACGTAGCAATGATCGTGGCCCGCTTGGTTGGGATACTGTTGACCTCGTGAATGCGCTCAGGGTCTGCATCGAGGATGTCAATGGCGTTAGTGCCAAAGTGCTTCAAAATCTGCATGGCGGTTTGCCTGCCGATGCCCTCGATAATTCCGCTGGAAAGGATCGTTTCCACGCTTTCCTGCGTGGTCGTGACGAGGTGCATCGAATCGGCTTTGAACTGTTCGCCGTACTCCTTATGCACCGTCCACGATCCGCTGAAGCGCACTGTCTCGCCCGGCTGTAGTTCCGTGAACTTGCCGACGACGACAGTCTCGTCTGCCTGAACGGAGCGGCCTGAATTGACCGCGAGGCTCAAAACCGTCCAGCCGCTGTCGTCATTGCGAAAAATGATGGCCTCGACTACGCCTTCAATAGTTTCTGATGGCATAAATTTCTCGTGTCAGGTCTACAGATGCCCTCACCGCTGGCCCTCCACTAAAACTACCATTAAAGCTTCAACAGGGCCAAACACGACGCGGCGATCTCGATCAGATCGCCGCGTGGCGTAACAGTCCCGACCAACGCTATCCAGCGCCCGTCGAGTAAAACCAGGAGCTTTAGAACTCCTCTTCGTCTTCCTTCTTGCCCTTTTCGATCACTTCCGGCTCCGAAGCGGCGCTTTCGACAACAGCAGGCGCTTCCTCTTCCGCCGGGGCGGCGAGCAGTGCCTCAACGCGGGCAATGACCGTGTGGGGGTCGGTTTTGATCGTGATGTTGTCGCCGAGCGACAGATCGCCGACTGTAATCTGGCTGCCCTGGGTCGTCAGGCCGCTGAGGTCTACCTCAATGTGATCGGGGATGTCCGTCGGCAAGCATTCGACTTCAATGGCCGTGAGGACGTGGAGCAACTGGAGATCGGAAGGGAGCTTCGGATCGCCTTTCAGCACCAGTGGCACTTCAGCGTGCAGCCTGCGAGACAGGTCTACGCGCATGAAATCCACATGCAGGATATTGCGCTTGACGCTGTCGCGCTGGACTTCGCGCACGAGCGCGGTGTGCGTCTCGCCATCAATCGAGACGTTGACGAGGTGCGTGCCGCCTGCTTTCTGAAGGACAACCTCAAGCGGGCGACGCACGCAGGAAATATGAATCGACTCACCGCCAGCGCCATAGATGACCGCTGGAATTAAATCCTGGCGGCGGAGCGCTTTAACCTGTTTGCCGATCACGGTGCGCTGCTGCGCATCCAGGGAATATTGTTCTGCCATCGAAAATGAGCCTCCTCAAACGCTTGTACAACCGCGCCAGGATGGGCAGGCGCGCTTGATTCTAATGAAAGTCGTGGAAATTCGGCGCCAGGTTGAACGGCCAGCCCATGCGCCAGAGCGCGAGGATTGTAGCTGAAAATCGCGGCATGGTCAAGCGCGTATTCTCAAATTCTCAAGCCGGCGGAAGATAAACCGCCAGTCCCTACGCCAGATCGACCTCACCCCTCAGTCCCCTCTCCCCTGGCGGAGAGGGGAATCTAGCGGAAACAGCTAATAGTTTGGCGGAAGCGGCGATGTCGCGCTGACCATCGCCGTCTCATTGGGTTTGGTACTCTTGTAAACGAAGACCCAGGGCGCGTTTTCCGGATGCTTCATGAAGAAGCTCCCATCGTCCGGCCCCCATTTGTCTGACATTCCGCTTACCCAGTTCCACAGCCATTTCTCGTCGGCAACCGGGATGTTGACACAGCCATGAGTCCGCTCATAGCCAAAATAGTTGTGCCAATACGCCCCGTGCAGACCGATGTTTTGGTCAAAGAACATCACGTACGGCACGTGTGGAATGATGTATTCAGGCACTTTGGCCCAGGGCGGGCCACGGAAGGTCATGTCAATGGTGCGCCCATAGATGTGGAACAGCCCTTCGCGCGTGACACCAAAACCGCCCCACGCCGCCGAGACGAGCGTCGCGAAGATCGGCGTGTCGCCGTCGAGCGCTATGATCGTCTGCTGGCTTAGATCCAGCGCGATCCAGGGGCCGCTAACCCCATCCGGGCGGTGTGGCATGGTCAGAACCGCCACATACTCGCCGGGCATCCAGCGATCCGGGCCAACCATAACCCAGGGCAGGCCCGCGCTCGTTTTGACCGTCGCGTAAACATAGACAAGCTGAGCTTTGTGAACGAGGCGATCAGTGGAGAGAGCCGGGGGCTGCACACCGGGCACGTCGCTGTAATACCAATCGTGGATCATCCAGCCGACCTTGTAAGGCAGCGGGTCTTTGGGCAGCAGGATGCTCCAGGGCTTCGAGTAGCCATCCATTTTGGGATCGGGCTGCGTAGGTCGCACCAGATCTGGCAGCGGATTGGCCGCAACATCGGCGTTACAGGTGTCCGAGTGTGGATGATCAAAGGTCAGCGCATTGCACGGATGGCTGTCATCCGCCAGAGCCACAAAGGTTAGCCCCGGCAGCCCGGCGAGGAAGATAATGACAAGGGCCGAAGCCAATAAGCGTTTCAAGTTGATCCCCCAAATACAAGCGTCACGCCATTCTTCTGGAGCGGCACCATGATAGCCATTCCTCTGCCATTTTTGCAAACTGGATTCCTGTAGGCAGGAATAGCACGATTCTTTATAATTCCCCTATCGTCCGCTTGAAGGGAGCCTGAAGGTGTCCTTATGGGCAAGAAGTTGAGCCTCCACGACGTGAAGCTGACCTCGCTCGCCAGTTGCGCGGGTTGAGCGTCTAAGCTCGCGCCTGGTGCGCTGGCGCAGGTTCTGCGTCCACTATCTGACAACTTCAAACGCGCCGATTATCCCGCGCTGCTGGTCGGCCTGGAAGCCCCTGACGATGCGGCAGTCTATCGCCTCAACGAGGGACAGGCCATCATCTCGACGGTGGATTTCTTCCCGCCTGTCGTAGACGATCCATTTGCCTTCGGCGCAATAGCGGCAGCCAACGCCATGAGCGACGTGTACGCTATGGGCGGCGAGGTCTTGTTTGCCATCAACCTGGCAGCTTTCCCTGAAGATCTCGACGTGGCGATCCTGAGCGAAATCCTGCGAGGTGGCGCGGAAGCGGTGCGCGAAGGCGGTGCTGTGGTTGCCGGAGGCCACACGATTAAGGACAAGGAGCCTAAATTTGGCCTGGCCGTCACCGGCATTGTTGCGCCAGACGCCATTTTGACCAAAGGCGGCGCCCGGCCTGGCGACGTGTTGATTTTGACCAAACCGCTCGGTACCGGAGTCATCACGACTGCGCTCAAGCAGGGCCAGGCTGACCCGGCAGACGTCAATGCTGCCGTCGCTTCGATGATGCGCCTGAACCGCGCGGCATCGCAGGCGGCGCGGGCCGTCGAAGTCCACGCCATGACCGATGTAACCGGCTACAGCCTGCTCGGCCACGGCCATGAAATGGCGCATTTGAGCGCGGCGGATTTCACGTTAGATTATTCGGCGGTGCTCTGGCTTCCCGGCGCGCAGCGCTACGCCGCCGATGGCGCATTCCCTGGAGGTTCGTCCACCAACCGCGAATATTATGAGCGTTGGCTGAGCTTCAATCCTAATTTTGATGAAGTAACCCGTATGTTGCTGTTCTCGCCGGAAACGTCTGGTGGCCTGCTGATCGCCGTGATGGAGTCACAGGCGGAGACGCTTCTGCGTGAACTGGAAAAACGCGGCGAACGCGGAGCGTTAGTCGGTCACGTCGCGGCAGGCGACGGTCACATCCAAGTCGTTTGAGCCTAGAGCAGACTGCGCTGTAAATCCATCCAGACAATGGGCAGGCGGCGGAGCTTTTCCGAGCGTGTCAGAAAGGCCCTCCGCGTAAAGACGTTATAGCCGTTGGAGATGATCTTGCCGAGTATGCCCCGGTAAACGTCAGCCGCGACAGCGACGGCAAAACGCGCCTTGTCTGCGATGAAATGCAGTCCCGGCCATGCTTCTTCGTAGAGGTGATAGGTGCGCTCAACCTCAAACTGCAATAGACGGATCGTCCGATCCGTCAACTTATGATTCAAGATATCTGCTTCGGAAACCCGGAATCGAGCAAGGTCTTCCAGTGGCAGGTAAATGCGTCCCCGGCGGGCATCCTCGCCCACGTCACGCAAAATATTAGTCAGTTGTAAGGCAGAGCCGAGCTTGAGGGCATAGGGCTTGGCGTCTTCAAACTCGACCCCGGCTGCCGTTCCCAGGATGTGCAGTCCCATCAGTCCAACCGTGGAGGCCACACAGTAGCAGTATCGCTCCAACTCGCGGAAGGTTGCATAGCGATCCATGCTCAGATCCATTTCGCAGCCTTCGATCAGTTCATTGCCGTATGCAACTGGCACATTGTAGCGATCGCGTGTGTGTGCCCAGGCGCTCAGCAGCGGGCGCTGCTGTTCCCGCCAGGGCCGGTTCACTTCCTGGCGCCACCAGGCCAGGTCATGATAAGCTGTGACCTGTGGATCGTCCACGATGTTGTCGGTCAATCGGCAGAAACCGTAAAGGGCGCGTATCGCACGGCGGTCTGCTTTTGGCAGCAGACCCGTTGCAAGATGAAAACTACGAGAATACTGCCAGGTGATGGCTTCAGCTTCTCGGTAGGCGTTTTCCAGTGGTGAGGGCGCTTTCAGGACTGGTCGTTTGGACGTGCCTGGGGATTTTTTCTGCACGGGCTTCTCCTACTTCTGGAGTCAGGGAGTCGCAGAAGGTCGCACGCAATGATCCACTAGGGAATTATCGCACGCCAGGGCGCCAGATGCTAATCGCAGGCTCAGCTTGTGGGCGTGGCGGTTGGCGCTATATCCTTGCCGATCACCACTTCGATGTCTATTCCAGGAGGGCCGCTCTGCTGAGCCGAAATGACCGTTCCATCCAGGCCAAGCGCCACCGCCAGGTCGCGCGCGGAGTTGAATAAATTGCTGTTGTAGACACGGATTACTGTTCTAGCATAGCCGCCGGGCGTATCGGCATTCTGAGCATCCACGATATTGAAGCCCTTAGCGCGAAGTTTGTCGGCGGTAGACTTTGCCATACCATCCACGCCAGCGCCGTTGGAGATGCGGATCGCGGCGGCAGAAGCTGCCGCTGGCATGCTGGCAGGATTCGACGCGGCATCAATAGGCGCGCTGCCAGGATCGGCATTGAACAGTTTGGCTACAAGGTCATGAATCTTCTCGTACACGGGCGTAAATACCTGCGAGCCATCGTTCAAGGTACTCGGAATCAGATAGCCACCCCTATCCGTTATCACTACGGATTGGATATTTTCCTTGGGGATGCTCTGCGCGACTTGCGCGAGTTGGATCGTTTCGGCGAAATTCAAATCGGTTTGCACGTCGTTCTGGACGGACTGCCAGACTGAACCGGCCTTGCCGATCAAGGCGGAAACGCCGCCCAGGCTGAGAATCTTCTCGCGTACTGCGCGGATGACTTCCTGCTGCCGGGCGGCGCGGCCAAAATCGTCCCCGGCATTGTGCCGCACCCTGGAATATTCCAGGAGACGAGTCGAATCCAGGTTCTGACAGCCGGGCTGAAAATCTACCGTAATGACGCCGTAGCTCCCGTCCGGGTACTGCGTGTCGTGGATCGCCGTCGTCGGACAGACCTGGATCGGCCCGATGGCATCAATCACCGTATCGAACACGTCAAAATTGATCATGACGTAGCGCTGTATCGGCACGCCGATCAGGCTTTCGACGGTTTTGACGGCAAGTTTTGGCCCACCACCGGGATATTTGCCAAGTTCGCCAATGGCGTTGGCGTTGTTGATCCGGTCAGCCACACCGAAAACAGGAATCGGAAGATAGATGTCGCGGGGTATGGATAGCAACGCGGCGGTGTGACGCACCGGGTCAATGGATGCAACAATAATCGTGTCGGTTCGGAAGGGGCCTTTTTCACCATGCCGCTGGTCAATCCCCAGCACCAGGATCGTCACCCTCCCCGGATCGGTAAGCGGCGGGATGGTCGCGGTTGCCTGCCCTGCACTGGACGGCGCGCTAGCGCCTTGTGTGCCTATGGAAGCAGGATTGCCAGGCTCGCTCGTCGGCGGGTTGATCGAGGCCTGCGCCCCGGCTGGTGTGCGGGTCGGGCCAAAGAGAGGCGCGGAGGTTGGCGCCACATTCGCACCAATCTGGAGGGCGGGCATATCCACTGGCGAATCCACCACCATTTGCCGGACGCCAAAGTAAGTCAGTGCTGCTGCGCCTATGGTCGCTATCGCCGCGATCAGTGCGCCAGGAAGCAACAGCCACGAGAGTTTACGCATTCAGAGTGCTCCGAGTTTCTAAGAATGACTGGGCATTATACCCTGTGCGGGCTGTACAACCCTGCCGATTGGCCTACGAATCAGGGCAATGTCCACGATTTAATTTTGACTTGCTGAATGGTCAGGGCCGAATCAGCGTTCAAGCCGGGCGCGGCAATACGCTTGTTATCCCACCATTCGTAAACCGCCATATCAACGTTGAACAGCATTTCGCGACCTGCGTCTGGCATCTTCAGCGTGCGCTCCTCAATGTAATAGCGCCCAGGAATCCACTGGCTGGTTGCCGTTGGCGCATTGGCGACCTGCGGAGGCCCATCATCCTGGAACTGGATGGTTTTATCCGGCGCCATGACGTAAATCCCCCGGCTGTAATCGGCTTTCGGTGGGCTGTCCACCGACCACCACAATCGCAAGGTTATGCTCTCGCCATCTCGTACCGTGGTTGGCGCACGCGCAGTGATTGGCGCAACAACTTCGGCTCCGTGGAAGCGCATTCCGTTATCGAATAGGATGCCAGTAGAGTCGGGCGGCGCTTCATAGAGCCGCACGAGGAAGTCCCACGGTCCGAAGAAAACGCCGGGCACATGATCTTTGGTCAACTGTTTGTAGGTAGCCTGGTCTTGAAAGCCATCTTTGGAAATGTACCAGACGCGCCGGTAGGGTGTCGGATCGCTTACGAAGCGTAGCCCGTTTGGGAAATAAACTTTGGTGAAATAGTCCCAAACGAACGTCTCCGGATCGCCAAAACTGTGATCCACCAGGACCACATCATCAGGCTGCAAATTTTCTGCCAGGATGGCAAAGTTGGTGTTGAAAGGCTGGATGACCAACGTATAAAGCGGCGGAAGCCACCAACACATAGCAACAACGAGCACAACACCTGCTGCAAAGCGCAGCCTCGGACGCAGGAGCGATAAACCCCATCCTGACCATAGCGCAAAACCCGGCACGATAGCCCAGAAATAGGGCGGTTTATAGGTTCCGCTTGCATAGTCAATGATGCGATAAGCCCCAGATGGATACAGGCGCAAAAATGCCGGAATCGCCATCCACAAGAGCAGCGCCAATGCGATAAAGCCCATACTGCGCCTGGCAAGGCTCCAGTAAAGGATCGCAATACTCGCTACTCCTAGCAGGGCAAGCCAGGCGATGGTAAGGGCGCCGGTTCCCGAATATTGCTGGAACAGGTTCGCCAGCAGGTCAGGAAGGCTTAGCAGTATTTTGGGCTGCGACGCCGCAGGATTCTGGATACTGACCGTTGACATCAACGCGGGCAGCCGCGTAAGTTGCGGGATGCACAACACTGTGCCAGTAGCGACGCACGGTATCCACAGCCAGACTCGTCGCCGGTAGACGACCAGGGTAAACAGCCCCAACGCTCCAAAGAGCAGCACACTGGTGAACTGGGTATAGTAAAGCGCAACGAGGCA
>DATGFK010000119.1:0-14109 GCA_035309185.1 Aggregatilineales bacterium | reverse complement strand
CATCCGGACCCTGGCCGCTGATCACGTACTTGAGCAGGCCCACTTCCGTGACCAGCCCGACCAGATGATGTTCATCGCGCACGACCGGCAGTTGTGACACGTTGTGCTGTTTCATGCGCGCGATCACGTCACCGACGCGGTCATCCAGGTTAGCCGTGACAAGCTGCTGTCCGGTCTTGGTGGCAAGAACAGTCTGGACGCGGGCTTCTTCAATGCCACTGTCCAGGAACCGATTCTGGCGCATCCATTCGTCGTCGAAGACTTTGCCCAGGTTGCGGTAACCTGAATCGGGCAGCAGCACGACGACGAGTTTGTCCTCGCCCAGTTCGTTCTCGACGGCATATTTCAGCGCACCGACCACGGCGCTGCCTGACGATCCTCCGCAGAAAACCCCTTCCTCCCGCACCAGCCGCCGTGCCATCAGGAACGATTCTTTGTCACCGACCTGTACCATGTCGTCTATTACGCTGAAGTCGTAGATTGACGGGATAAAATCCTCGCCGATGCCTTCGATTTTGTAAGCGTGGGCCTGGGTCATTTTGCCCGTCTTAAAATAGTCATGAATGATCGATCCAATGGGATCGACTCCGACGATTTGCACGCGCGGATTCTGCTCCTTGAGATAGCGACCCACGCCGGTGATCGTTCCGCCGGTGCCCATCCCCGTGACGAACACGTCAATCTGCCCGGCGGTCTGCCGCCAGATTTCTGGCCCGGTGGTGCGGTAATGCGTGTCCGGGTTGGCCGGGTTGTGGTACTGGTTGGCAAGAATAGCGTTCGGAGTCTCCTGCGCCACCTGATGTGCGACGCTGTAGTAACTGCGAGGGTCTTCAGGTTCGACGTTGGTTGGCGTCACGATGACCCGCGCGCCAAAGGCACGCAACTGCCGTATCTTCTCAATGGACTGCTTGTCGGGCAATACAAAAACGCATTTGTATCCCTTGATGGCAGCGGCGATAGCCAGACCGACGCCGGTATTTCCTGAAGTCGCCTCAACAATCGTACCGCCTGGATGGATCAATCCCTTACGTTCGGCGTCTTCGATCATGCTGATGCCAATGCGATCCTTCACGGAGCCACCCGGATTGAAGAATTCAACTTTTGCCACAAGCTGGCAGGCTACCCCACGCGCCACGTTATGCAACCGCACTAGGGGCGTGTTGCCCATCGTTTCCAGGATATTGTCAAAAATCTCTGTTTTCAGATTTGGCGTTTCCATCGAGACTCCTTACCGACTCTTTGCGTCCAGCCTAACACATTCGTCCAGGCATACAAAAAACTTCGTGTGTATCTCAGAGTCGGATTTCCCAGATCGTAAACAAATCAGGGGTGGCCTGTTCTGGTAGGCCACCCCTGAACGATCCTCAGGATCGACTGAGATTATTGAGCTTTGGTTGATGCCTGCGTCGCTGCCGCAGAGGCCGTGCCCGCTGCGGACGCTGTGCCTGCTGGGGCGGGAGCCGCCGGGACAACCAGCGGATTGCTTATCCCTGCCGGGAGCACGACAATCGTGCCAATGTGTCCGGGATGGATGGCACAGAAGTAGTGGTAAACGCCCGCCTTCGGGAACTTGAGCGAATAAGTCTGTGATGGGAAGAGTTCGCCGCTGTAAACGTCAGCCCCGGTGAAGGAATCGCCACTCTTGCCTGTGGGGATAAACGTATTGGCAGGAACAAGCCAGGGCGTCCCCTTCTTGTCCGTGATCACGTTAAGCGTGGGCGGAATGTTGCCATCGAGCGGCAGGTTGAAGTTTACGGTATGCGGCTCCAGGCCTGGGGCGACTGTCCACTGGACGGATTGGCCTTCCTGGATCACACCAACCTGCGGGAAGAACCGTTCGACGGTGCCGGGGCCAGAGGTCGCGCCTGCCTGAACTTGCAGTGTGCCATCCTTGATAACCGGCGTTTGAGCGATTTCTGCCTGTTTGATGTAAGCCAATTCGGCGTTGGCGACGTTATTCGCCATTTCTTTGGCAGCATCCTGGCTGACCTGCGCAGGGGTTGGGATGTCCACGCTATCGTCTACCACGACGATGGAAGCAACCATACCTGGATGCAAATCGCAGTGGTAGTTATAGGTTCCCGGAGGAAGATCAGCAACGGCGGTGAAGTCTGTGGGGCCGCTTGGATCGCCGAGGATACCCGTATTCAAACCGGGTTTGAGCGGATCGCCGGAATTAGCACTTGGCACCGCAACTAGGGGGTCAACTGCGGGAATTTGTTGGCCGTCAATATTCTGTGGGGCAATCAGGTTCGGGTCAGGCGTATCGGTGAAGCGAACATTGTGGACAGGCGCGTACTTCCACGTAACGGAATCGCCCCGGTGAACCTTGAGGGTTTGCGGCACAAAGGCCAGGATGTCAATCCCGACTTCGGTGGCCGAATTTCCAACTGTCACGGTATATGAGGCCTTGGCTGCGGCGTGAGCAACCCCGAAACTGCTTCCCAGCAAACTCACGCACAGTACAACCAATGCAGCGGCGGAAAGAACTTTCAACTTTGTGAAATGCTTCATGAAATGTCGTCTACGCATGGCGTCCTCCGGAGAAAAACATTGGATTTGAACAGTGTACAATGGTTTCAAAAAGCGCGATACTGACCGGGCAGCAAGCCGCTCTTTAATCACTTTTCCCCTTTTCCTTCGCGCAATCGCCTTTCCTTGGGATTCAGCATATAATGGGTGCAGTCTATTCTTCTCAGGGGGTAATCCAGATGCGCAAATTATCGCTTCTGATCGCCGTTATCATCGTCGTTGCGATTCTTGCGTTCGGCGCTTTAGGTGTGGGTTCCGCACGTGCGGCAGACGGCAGCTACGTGGTACAGCCCGGCGATACGCTGTTTAACATTGCGGCACGCTTTAATGTCAGTGTCAGCGAACTGGCGACCATCAACAAGATTTACGACATCAACGTTCTTTATGTTGGACAGGTTTTGATCCTTCCCAACCCGCTGTCTGTGCCCACCACGCAGAGTCCTATCGTCATCAATAGTGTGTATGGCGGCGTTTATGCACCGGCTGGGCCTACCTATTCGCCAGTGTATACCGCGCCGATCTTTACGCCGCCGGTAGTGACCTATCCTGCCGGGACAAGCGTGACGACCACAACAACGTACTCGTCTTACGTCGTGCAGCCGGGCGATTTCCTGGCCTCTATCGCCAACCGTTTCAATACAACGCCGGGCGCGATCCTATCCGCAAACGCGATCCCTGATCCAAACCTGCTGTATGTGGGTCAACTGCTGACCATCCCGAATGTGAAGACGAATGTTGTTCAGCCAACTGTGCATCCAGCAATGGGTATCACCACGATGGCGGGCGGGCGCATCTATATTGTGCAGCCGGGCGACAACCTGTTCAGCATCGCGGCGCGTTTTGGGCGGAATGCCTATGCCATTGCGCAGGCTAACGGGCTGTTGAATCTGAATGCGGTGTACATTGGCGAACCGCTGATCATCCCGTGACCGTTCGCAACACTTTGCAGACCGGATGAAGCTACAGATCATCCAGCTTGAACCCTATGACGATGTGGTTTCCGTGCGGGATCGCCTCTCGTTTGTGTCCACCGAGCGCGTTTTACTGGTGTGGCCTCGCCGGGGCGAAATCCTCAAACGGAAACTCGACCTGCTGCTCATTCAACGGGAAGCCGCGCGTCAAGGCGCTCGACTGGCGCTCATTACAGACGATCCAGCCGTAAAAGATCACGCGGCGGAACTGAACATCTCGACATTCGAGTCGATAAGAGCCAGCCAGCGGGGCCGGTGGAAGCGCCCGCGCAGTAAAGTCTTCGTGGATCGCAGTGACCGCCCAGAAGATGCGCCCGACGCCTACGCGCTGCGTGAAATTACCAGTCGTCTGCGCCCTGAGAGTCCTGAGCAGGTACGCTTCCAGCGCAACGTTCGTCGCGCCGCCGTCGTCGTCCTGGGCTTCGTCCTCGTGTTTGTGACCGTGCTGTTCGTGCCTAGCGCGCAAGTCACCATTCATCCTGCTCAAGCGCAAATCAATACCACCGTCAAATTGATAGCCGATCCGTCGCTGGCGCAGGTCAACGTGGAGAGTGGTCGCGTTCCGGCGACCATCATCAAAACAGACGTGACCACGCAGGCCACGATTCCTACAACAGGGAGCGGTAACGTCCCGAATACCCTTGCCAGCGGCACCGTGATCTTCACGAACAATACCGATCAGCCGGTCTTCATCCCGTCTGGCACGGTCGTTAGCACGTTTGGCTTCCAGCCTGCACACTTCCACACCACCGCTGACGCGACGTTAGACGGCGGAAATGGCAAGACCGTAACAGTGACCATTGAAGCGGCACAGGATACGGCGGGCGCGGCGGGGAATATCGAGCCGAACCTGATCATAAACGTGCAAGGCGCGCTCAGCCAGAGCGTTGCCGTACGCAATGCCGAGGCCACACGGGGCGGAACGGTGCGCCAGCAGGGGATTGTGACGCAAGCCGATCACGATAATTTGCTGGTACTGGCCCGCGAGAAGATTCGCCAGACGGCGCTTGGGGAATTCAATCTGTCGGCTACGCAGGTGATCGTTCCCGATACGATCAAGATTGCAGAGGAGCGCCCGGAATGGACTACCTATAGCGCCTTCGTGAACGACCCCGCCGACACGCTTACGCTGTCTATGAAGGCAACCGTCCAGGCTCTGGTCATTGATACCCAGTTGGCGAAACAGGCTGCAATCGCCAGCCTCGCCTTACAGATTCCCCAAGGACGGCAGATTGTGCCGGATAGTGTAACGTTCAAACGCTTTGCGGCCGGTGACATTCTTGGCGAAGATGCCAAAGGCAACGTCACATTCCTGATGTCTGCGGCAGCCAATGTCGCCGTGATCGTGGACGTGGGCGATGTACGCCGCCGGATCAGCGGAACGGGTGTGGATCAAGCCATGCAAACGCTGGAAAACGGCTGGCTATTGGACAGTCGCTATCCGCCAGTCATTCAAGTCTGGCCGGAGTTCATTCACCGCCTGCCGATTCTCGCGGCACGAATCAGCGTCAACGTAGCGGAATGAGCAGCACATCTTGGGTCGCGTTCGCGATACTCGTACGTTCAGCGATGACCCATTCCTTGCGCTCAATCAGGCGGCACACTGCCGGGTTAGACATAACGGGCATATCCAGACATTCCTCTCCACGCGCCAGCAAGAAGTGGTAGAGCGTAGAATAGCGCCCACTGGAATAAAATACCGGGTCAACTTCGACGTTCAGCACTTCCCAGCCGTTGTCCAGGAAATACAAAAGCGCGCTGGCAGGCGCAAAGCATTCGGTTTCTGGCGCCCAATACCGGCGCAACGATGTTTTCGGAGAGACAATTAGCCCGATACCCATTTAGCACCTCATCGAATCAACCCGTTACTGTACAATAAACGAAATCGGGGGTTACTTTCAACGTGGCAACTACACGAAAATCGTGATGGCAAGGTAGGGCATGTTGACGAAGCAGGGGAATAGGTCGTGATGCAGCCACTGCGCGGGCGACTGCTTGGAATCGATCACGGCAGCAAGGTGATTGGGCTGGCCGTGTGCGACGCAGCCTGGATTGCGGCGCGGCCTTTACAAATCCTCAAACGGCGCAGCCGGGACGAGGATTTTGCTGCGATCCGCAAGATCATTAAGGAACAGCAGATCGCCGCCGTCGTCGTTGGCCTGCCAGAACTGCCGCCGGGGCTGGTTGCCACCAGCCAGGCCGATACAGTTCGGCGCTGGATCGAACGGCTGGCGGCGGCGATTGATATTCCGATTTATACGTGGGACGAGCAGTACAGTACACAGCGCGCAGAGGAACTCAGCCGGGAAATGGGTCTGCGCCGAAATAGCTTGCAGGATCGGCAGGCTAGAATTGATGATCGCGCCGCCGCCGTGATCCTACAAGGTTTCATTGATGCGCACCCTTCCGATACGTCTTTACCGGAGCTGGTTGCCAGGAAAACTGGAAGAACTGACGAGGAGTAGGGGGTGATTGAAGAAGCCCATAGCCCCTACTTGCTGTAATCTGCCCCGAAAATTTGCGTCATGAGCTGCCCGATAGTTTGCCGGTTCAAGACGACGACCGTGTCGCCGTTGTAGTTTATAGCCAGCAAATATTTGTCATTGATCGTAGCGCGCTGAATGTTTGTCGCCGGGATGTCTTTGGCGTACCAACCCAGGCTTACCGCCTGGTCAAAGGAAAGGTCAGTGGTAAAGCCCTTGCTGACCTGGTTCCAGATGGTGGGAGCCTGCGGAAGCACGCTGGTGAGTACCTCTGGCTTGACCAGGCGCTGCCGAATGGCAAGCAATACCTGCTGTTGTCGCTCAGCCCGGTCGTAATCCGTCCCCTGGTGTCGGGTGCGCGCATACTTGAGCGCCAACTGGCCGTCCATGTGAACCAGTCCCGCCGAAATGTACAGTGGATCATAGCCGAAATTCATATCAGGGTACTGCGGGTCGTCAATGGTCTGCGGGACATTGATGTCAATGCCGCCAATGGCATCCACCAGTCCGATCACGGCGTCGAAGGATAGCACCACATAGCTGTTGACGTGAATGCCAAAATTATACTGAACGGCCTGCATTGCCAGCAGCGGCCCAGCCCCAGGACGCTGCAACTCGCCGATCACATAGGCCGTGTTGATGGGCTGCATGTCAGTCTGGCCGGGCAGGGGAACGTACATGTCGCGCGGAATGCTCAACATGCCCACAGCTTTGGTTGCCGGGTTAATACTCAGGAGGATCAGCGTGTCCGTGCGAAAACCCGTGCCGGTCTCCCCAGGACGCTTGTCTATGCCCATAATCAGCAACGTAAAGCGCTGTTTGCCGTCCCAGCCCCGGACACTGACCACCGGCAGCGGCGCGGCCTGTATTGCTTGTGACGCGCCACTCACTGCCGACACCGTGGGCAGGATAACCACGCCGCTGGAACTAGGACGGCTGGCGCTGTACAGGATAAGTCCTACGACGGCGCATACGCCGACAACCCCGACTGCAATAACTGCCCACATCCAGTTCATTTCTGGCCGCGCCAGGTCCCCGTGGCGGCGTCGAGTCCGTTCCCGCGCTCTGCCGCGCCTGGTCGGGTGCAGTTCTTCAGGCGTGATCTCACTGTCCGCTAGGGAATACCAATGGCGGCGGGAAGGATCGGTTGGTGGTGTTTCTTTGCTCACTGGCGTCTACTATTTGAGTTCTTGCTTGACCGTCTCATAGAGGGTTTGCGCACGGAGATCGGCGAGTGTGAAGGCTGGCCCTCCCAGGTGTACTGCCAGTTGATCGGCATAGCCCTGGTCGAAGGCCGTATGCTCCATGTTGATCGTCAGGCTGCGAATCTTCTCGCGCTTGAACTGATCGGCGATACGATGGGCTTCTTCTTGTGGCGGGAGATTGGTCATCGAAACGTTTCCAACACCATCCGTCAGGAGGATCATCAAGGCCATTACGTCAGGATGGACGTGCTTCTCCTTAACAATCACCTCCAGTGCAAGCGTCAGGCCAGCCGAGAGCGGTGTTTTGCCGCCGACAGGAATTTCTGCCAGGGCATTCTTAGCCAGGATGACGGAGTTGGTTGGCGGCAGGACGAGGATCGCCCGATCTTTCTGAAAGACGACCAAACCGACGCGGTCACGGCGCTGATAGGCG
Organism: Aggregatilineales bacterium; assembly: GCA_035309185.1. Taxonomy (GTDB): domain Bacteria; phylum Chloroflexota; class Anaerolineae; order Aggregatilineales; family UBA2796; genus DATGFK01. The sequence goes on along the minus strand of DATGFK010000119.1, from coordinate 6,485 downwards.
TCCGTCAGCAGCGACATAATCGCGCCTTTGGTCGCATTCATCCGTTCGGCCATCGCCATACTCCATGACGCATCTACGACGAAAAGGATCAGGTTCGCGGCACGACGCACGCGAATTTTGCGTTGAAAATCCTGAGCCTCGATGCGATAGGCCACGTCGCCGCGTTCGCGGTGGCGCTGAAAGGGCGCGGCAGCCCGCAGCGTGGCGTCAAAGGCGATGTCGTCCCGGCGCTTGCCTGCTGGTCTCGCCTGGATATAGCGCCCACGTTTGCGATCCGTATGGGTCTGGCTGCGCCGCCCGGACTGCTTCCGGGTTAATTTGTCGAGGGGCGTATCCAGGCGACGGGCGGAAAATTCTTCGGTCGCCTTGACGTCTTTCCCGCCCTCCCACCAGTGCGCGGAACGGTTGTCGAACACGGACTGCGGCTGCGGTTGCATATCGCCGGGCTGCTGCGGGACTTCCTCTGCCGATTCGCCCGTCAGGGTTTCACTTTTTTTTTAGATTGGGACTGTTCATCTGAAGGCGACGGCTGGCCGTTGTCGCCGCGCCATTCCTTCTGAATCTGATCCACTCGCTCTTCCAGTTCGGCGGCGCTCACCTGCGTTTCGTGGAAGGGGCCACGCTTCAGGCGATGCGGCAGAGCCAATTCAGCCGCCAGCATGATGTCACGATCGGTAATCTGGCTGCGGCCTTCAAAAGCCGCGTGCGCTCGCGCCGTTTTTAGAATCACCAGATCGGCGCGGTGACCGTCAATCTGCAAACTGCCAGTCAGGTTGGCAATGGTAAACAGATCCCGATCTGTGTAGACCACCTCGTCTACGATTTCGCGACCATTGGCGATCTCCTGGCTTAATCTCTGTTCGTCGGCTTGCCACTGGACGCGGAAGCTTTCAGGGTCGGCGTCAAAACCGATGTGTCGCTGCAAGATCGCCATCCGTTCGCCAACATCTGACAGGCCACGTACTTCAACTGACAGGGCAAAGCGATCCAGGAGCTGCGGGCGTAGATCGCCCTCTTCGGGGTTCATCGTCCCAATCAGGATAAAGCGGGCCGGGTGCTGGAAGCTGATTCCTTCGCGCTCCACGATGTTAATGCCCATCGCCGCCGAGTCGAGCAACAAATCCACCACGTGGTCATCAAGCAAATTGACTTCATCTACGTACAAGATGCCGCGATTGGCTGCGGCCAATACGCCAGGATCAAAATGGCGCTCGCCCTTCTTGATCGCCTTCTCGATGTCCAGTGTCCCGACGACACGATCTTCTGTAGCGCTGACTGGAAGGTCTACCACGCGGGTCTGGCGCGTTGCGACGGGCAGACCTTCGCCCGCCGAGGCACGGTCACGGCACTCGTCGCAGAACTGGTCTGGCCGTCGCGGATCACAGCTAAATCGGCAGTCAGAAACAACCTCTATATCTGGCAGCAGAGCCGCTAAAGCTCGCGCCGCCGTGGATTTGGCTGTGCCGCGCTCGCCGCGAATCAGCACTCCGCCGATGGCGGAATTGACGGCGTTGAGGACAAGCGCACGCTTCATGCGTTCCTGGCCGACTATCGCGGTGAATGGATAAACGGATCGTCTTGGCATTGGGGAACCTGTAAGCTATCTCAATCCTTACTTTAGCGAGGGATAACCCCTCTATTATACTGCGTTACGAACGAAGCGGCAGTTTGGATTTTTGTAATTTGCCCAAGCGCATAACCACTCAGTAACCATCCAATAGTTGCCCAATAGACGATTTCTAGTTCTACAGGCTCACTTTGGTCAGCATGGCTTGAAGAGGCACAAGTTTTTGTAATCCGACCAATTTGAATAGGAGGCTGCTGCAAAGTATTCCGAGAACGCCCCGAAGCGGACGCTACAAGTTGACGATTTATTGACGTTCAACCGTTATCATAAGCTTTAACAGAAACGAAAGTATCTTTATGGAGCGTTACTAAACCTAAAATGACTCGATTATTCCACTTCATCAGCCGCTTCAAGAAGCTGCATTGGCAGCAGATTGCGCTGCTTGTACCCATTGCTATGGGGTATTCATCGTGTGCCATCTGTGGGGTTGCTTCGTACCAGGGCAAAGATGTTTGCGCGTACTTCAACCTGCTATCGGTTGACGGCTTACCGGATGGCCCTGTCAAACTTACTTTTAACGCCCCACCCTATGGCATCGTCGGATATAAAATGTGGGTGGCCGGAGACAGTGGACTGCTTGGGCAGACCGGCTGGGAACCGCCCACGGGTGATGGCAAGAACGTCGGCACCGTCACAATGTCCGTCACGCTGGACAAAGCCGGTGTCGCCAAAACGATGGCTGATGGCGGAGACTTCTACGGTTCCGGCTTGGGGCCAGTGGATACGGGGCCAAACGGTGAATGTGAATTCGATTGGTCGAAAAAGATCGGAGCGCCCAAGGAACACAAGGCACCAGTTAACCCGAATCCGACTTCCGCGGTGTCCCCTGTGTGCGCGGTGGGGATTCAAGGAAATGTTAGCTCTTGCCCCGGTCAGCAGTATTATTTGGGTGCCAATAGTTGCTGTACGCTTTGCCCAACCAATCATTTGCGCAACAATAGCAACCAATGTGTGTGCATTCAGGGCTACACCGATAATGGCAATCCAGGTGGACAGTGCGCCCCGGTTCCAGCAGCGCCAGCCTGTAACGCACAACTGATCGCCAAATGCGCAGTGCTGAGGGGGACTAACGGCTGTACGGAAGTTTGTAGCAAGGGTCAATGCGTACCCAGCAACAACAACTGCATCAAGTGAAAAGCTTACCCAACAGATAGTTCACAATTTTTGGGTTTGCCGTCACTGGGCTGGTTGACCCGCCATTTTGCGAGGCGATCAAGACTTTTATGTACACAGTTTCGCAGAAAAATCATGAGGGGCCGCTGCCAACGCCTACCTTCACGCCTCCCCGCCGTCCAATCAGAATTCTGGCGGCGGCTCAAAACCACAACCCAAACAACCGACCCATGTCCTCGTGGCTGGAATGGAACTCCGCTAAACTGTTGGGAACCACCACGTTAAGCTCACGTATATGGCTAACAACGAAACAAACAGCGTCTCAAATTGGGACGCTGTTTGTTTTGCATTGAAATTTTGAAACTACATGATCCATCCCGAAAAACGAACGGCTAAAACTGTCGGCTCCACTCGCGGGGCCAGCGCTCGACCACCACTTTGGTCTGGGTGTAGAACTCCACCCCATGCCGTCCCTGCGCGTGCAGGTCGCCAAAGAAACTGTCGTTCCAGCCGCTGAAGGGGAAGAATGCCATGGGGGCTGCCACGCCGATGTTGATGCCCACGTTCCCCGCGTCGGCCTCGTTGCGGAACTTGCGCGCCGCCGCGCCACTGCTGGTGAAGATACAGGCCATGTTGCCGTAGCTGCGGCCATTCACCAGCGCTATCGCCTCGTCAATGCTTTTGGCCTGCGTCAGACTCAGCACCGGCCCGAAAATCTCCGTCCGCGCGATCTCGCTGCGCGGGTCTACATTGTCCAGCACCGTCGGGAAGACCCAGTAGCCGTCGTCGTAGCCGCCGACCGTCTTGCGCCGACCATCCACCACCACCTGCGCGCCCTGCTGCTCCCCTTCCCCGATCAGGCGCTCGATGCGCACCTTGCTCTCGGCGCTGATGACCGGCCCCATCTGCACGCCGCTGTCCAGCCCGTAGCCGACCTTCCGGCTGGCTGCCGCGTCGCTGATATTCTCCACAAAGGCATTGTGGGCCTCCCCCACCGTGATGGCGACGGAGGCGGCCAGGCAGCGCTGTCCCGCGCAGCCAAAAGCTGAATCAGCCATGATGCGCGTGGCCGTTTCCATGTCGGCGTCGGGCAGGATCACCACCGGGTTCTTGGCTCCGCCCTGGCACTGCGCCCTCTTCCCGTTGGCCGTCGCCCGACTGTAGATGTACTTCGCCACCGGCGTCGAGCCGACGAAGCTGACCGCGCGGATCAGCGGGTGGTCGAGGATGGCATCCACCGTCTCCTTGCTGCCGTTGACGAGCTGGATTACTCCTTCGGGAAAGCCACACTGCGCGATGAGTTCCAGCAGCTTGGCCGAGGACATCGGCACTTTCTCGCTGGGTTTCAAAATGAAGCTGTTGCCGGTGGCGACGGCATAGGGCAGGAACCACAGGGGGATCATGGCCGGGAAGTTGAAAGGCGCGACGACGGCCACCACTCCCAGCGGCTGGCGATACATGTGCTCGTCAATGCCCTGCGCGATGTCCTCGTTGTTGTAGCCCTGCATCAGGATCGGCATCCCGCAGGCGACCTCGACGTTCTCGATGGCGCGCTTGATCTCCGCCACGCTTTCCGAGTAGATTTTCCCGGCCTCATTGGTGACGATGCGGGCCAGTTCGTCCAGATGGGTTTCCAGCATTGTCTTGAGTTTGAACAACGGCTGGATGCGGTCGCCCACCGGAACCCTTCGCCAGTCGAGGAACGCCTTGTGGCCTGCTTCGGCAGCGGCATGGACGGCTTCTTGCGGGGTCATGACCACCTCGCCGATGACCGAGCCGAAGGCCGGGTTCATCACATTGAGCCGCGTTGCTGCATTGGCTGCTGTCCACTGGCCCCCGATGTAATCCAATATCTGTTCCGGCATTATCTTTTCCATGATCCACTTCCTTCAATCCTACTCGATAAATTTGTCAGTGATCGCCAGCGCCTCGTTGAGGATGCTGAGGCTCTCTTGCAACTGCTGCTCATTGATGATCAAAGGCGGCGCGGCGAAAATCATGTTCCAGCGGACAAAGGCATAGAAGCCCTTCGAGAGCATGAAGGCGGAAACCTGTTTCATCGGCTCCGTCAACGCTTGATTGAATTCCGACATCGGCGCGCGGCTATCACGGTTCTTGACCAGTTCGATGACGTGGAACAGACCCAGGCCGCGCACGTCGCCGACGCTGGGGTGCTCGGCCTTCAAGTCTTCCAGACCCTGCGCCAGCACTTCGCCCAGGCGCGCCGAGTTTTCGATCAAGCCTTCCTCTTCATAAACTTCCACGCAGGCCAGGCCAGCGGCGCAAGCCAGCGCGTGTGAACTATAGGTGCCGCCAACGACCAGCGGATGGGTATCGAAGTAGCTGGCGACCTCTTCGGTGACGATGGTCGCGCCGAGAGGCATGTAGCCAGAGGTGAGTCCCTTTGCCATCGTGATCATATCCGGCCTGGCGTCGGGATAGTGATCCACCCCGAACCACTTTCCAGTTCGCCCGAAGCCGCTCATCACCTCGTCCACGATCAGGAGAATGCCATATTTATCGCAGATCTCACGGATGCGTGTCCAGTAAGCGGGATCGGGCGGCGCGATAATGCCACTGGAGCCGCTGTAGCCTTCCAGCATGATTGCCGCGATGGTTTCCGGCCCCTCAAAGATGACGGTCTGCTCAACATGATCGGCGCAGGCGAGATTACAGGCATCCAGGTCACGGCAGAATAGGCACCGGTAGCGGTACGGATCATGAAAATTGACCGCCCAGGACACGCCTGGCTCATTGGCAATGCGTCGGGGATCACCGCTGACTTGCTGCGAGGCGAAGCCCTGTCCGTGGAAGGCCCGGTAGCGCCCCAGCACCTTCTGGCGGCCTGTAAACTGGCGCGCGATCTTGATGGCGCTTTCGTTGGCTTCCGTCCCGCTGAGGCTGAAAAATGTCTTCTTAAGTGTTCCGGGCGTAATTTGGGCCAATTTTTCGCCCAGTCGTCCCCGTGGATCGGTGGCGATACCAGGGTACATATAACTGATCTGTTCGACCTGTTCCTTGATGGCCTCGATCACCTTGCGGTTGCCGTGTCCGATATTGACGTTCATCAACTGCGAATTGAAGTCAAGGTAGCGCTTGCCGCCGGCGTCCCAGAAATAGATCCCATCGGCGCGTACTGCATGGATCGGGTTAACAGCGCCCTGCACAGCCCATGAAAAAAAAGTGTATTCCTTGTTCAGATCGATCATTTCGTTTTTGACGATTGGTGTGGTCATCCCATTCCATTCCTCAAATTGATTGCCACTTTAATGAGCATTGCCGTGCTGATTCGGTGTCATATACGTGCCGACAGGTGGCTCTGCCTCCAGGAAGTGTGCAAAATTTGTAGGGCGGCCCTGTGTGGCCGCCCGGTTCCGGTTGATCTGCGACCTACAATACCTGCGCGTTCGGGCTGCGCTTGATGAACTGCCCCTGCCCCTCGTGGCCGAGCCACTTATCGCCGTCCACGATTTGCTCGCCGCGCAGGAATACCGCTGACGGCCCACCTTTGATCTTGCGGCCCTCAAACAGGTTGTAATCAACATTCATGTGATGCGTGGCAGCGCTGACTGTCTCACGATGCTTGGGATCCCACACCACGATGTCGGCGTCGGAACCAACGGCGATTGTGCCTTTGCGCGGGTACATCCCGAAGATCTTGGCGGGGTTGGTGGACATCAACTCGACGTAGCGGTTAGTGTCAAAATGGCCTTCGTTCACGCCATAATGCCACATGATTTTCATG
>DATGFK010000118.1:0-3202 GCA_035309185.1 Aggregatilineales bacterium | reverse complement strand
TCTCCGGATTGCCGAACATGACGCCGATTTTCTCGCGCAGTTGATTGGTAAAGATCATCACGCAGTTGGAACTCTTTATCGCGCCATTCAACTTGCGCAGCGCCTGGCTCATGAGCCGCGCCTGCAAGCCCATGTGGCTGTCGCCCATTTCGCCTTCGATCTCGGCTTTGGGAACAAGTGCGGCCACACTGTCCAACACGATTACCTCGAACACGCCGGAGCGTACAAGCGCCTCGCAAATTTCCAGGGCCTGCTCGGCGGTATCCGGTTGAGAAATGTAAAGATTGTTCACATCCACGCCGATCCGCGCTGCATAGACGGGATCGAGGGCATGTTCCATATCAATAAAAGCGCAGATGCCGCCTGCCTTCTGAGCCTCGGCAACCACGTGCAGGCAAACCGTCGTTTTACCTGAACTCTCCGGCCCGTAGATTTCGGTGATACGCCCGCGCGGCAGACCGCCGACACCCGTGGCGATGTCCAGCGCCAGTGAACCCGACGGGATAGCGGATACCTGCAAATGCTGTGCATCGCCCAGGCGGACAACCGTTCCGTCGCCGAAGCGTTTGGTCAATTCCTGTAAGGCGGCGTCAAGTGCTTTATGGCGTCCATCATCGGCCATTTAGATGTATTCTCCGTAAAATTGCTCGATTGATCACCTGATTTTGGGGCAGGTATGTTCACAGATCCAGCAATTGGAGTCTACTGTGAATCCCCTCCTGACGCAATGCGTCCCAAGACAGAGATAATCTGAGGGGCGGCTATTTAGATTGATTCCAAAAGTTGCGTGATACGCCGCATCTGGTATATTGACGCGCCATGATGACTTATCGCCTTCGACGAAATATGCTGGATCGCGTGTTTGGCGGCGTGTGTGGAGGGATCGCCAGCACGCTCGGAGTCAGCGCATGGTGGGTGCGGATCGCGTTCCTGGCTCTTATCCTGAGTGCCTTCACACTGGGCACGCTCACTTATATTCTGCTGTGGGTGATCATCCCCGGTCAGACGGCGGATGACATCCCACCTCTGCTCAAGTACGGCGAAATCCCGGCTGCCCGTTACATTCGCCCCGAATCATTGCTGCTGCTGGGCGCGCTGGCAATCTTGCTGGGCGTCGCCGTGCTTGTGCAAGGGACAGGCTTGTTGGAGGGGCCGCAGGGCGATCTCCTGGGGCCAGGCCTGCTGTTCTTGATCGGCCTGGTGCTGCTGATTAAACATTTGCGAGGACGCCCATGAGCCTGAGACGCTTCTCGATCTTCTGGCCGCTGCTTATCATGCTGGTGGCCGCATTGTGGCTGGCGCAATCGCTTGGCGGCCTGTCCGGCCCTGGCGTAGACCTGGCGATGCGCGCCTGGCCTTCTCTGCTTGTCGCAGCAGGACTGATCTTGCTCCTTGGACGGCGTATTCGCTTCGGCAATATGCTGGCCGTCGTGCTGGCGGTCGTACTGGTCGGCGGGGTTTATGCTGTGGCCTTCAGCCAGGCCGGGACTCACCTGGCGAATGACAATCACAAGCCATTTACACAGGTAGTTGACCCAGCGATTAAAACTGTGAAAGTGGTCATCAATAGCCTGGCGACTGAAATTGACATCGTGCCGGGCGATTCGGCATTGCCCGCTGTCACAGGCGAGTTTGTGGGCAGCAAAGCCAGTGTCATTAACAGTGATTACCAGGTGGACGGCACGAACGGGACGTTTACGCTGGATGAAACGCGAGCGAGCGTCATTCCATCCCTCGAAAGCCTCGGACGTGGCACCCTCAAGTTATCGCTGCCGGTAGCAACGCAGCTTACCCAACTCAGCGTCAGTGTTACCGGTCAGTCCGGTGATGTAACTTTTGACGCAGGCGGCACGGTACTCTCCGACCTGACCATCCAGGCCAACGAGGGCAACGTTACGATCAATACGCTTCCTGCAAGCCTGACGGCGATGACGGTTGTATCACCCGCTGGAACGGTCAAAATGGGAACACTGCCTGCGTCCCTGGCAACTTTAGCGATCACCACGAAGGGGGGTGCAGACAGTCCGCTTGACCTCGATGCCAGTGCAGCAGCCCTGCAAAACCTGTCTATTGCAGGCGGAGCGTCCAACGTGACCCTGAAAGTACCCGACAAACCCGGCCTGATCGGCGACATCAAGACGAGCGGAACTGTCACTATCACGGTACCGCCTGACATCGCGGCAAACTTCAAACTGGTCGGCAATGCGGTTAACAGTCCAACTTATAACCAGGGCGACTACATTCTGAACATTGACAAGGTGTTGGTTTCGCGCCGTTCCAGCCAATCGCAGATGCAGATCACGGTGGACGCGGCCCAGGTCACAGTGCAGTAGGAACAGATTGGCCGCACAGCGGCTGAGCCTCCATATCTCAGAATCACTGCCTGTATTGTCCGAAACAGCACGCGAGTAGAGCGTATTACAGGGTGATGTCGTTCCTGTACAAGACAGTGTGCCGCGAATCGCTTATCATGTGATTACTGGGGTTCGGTTGAAGAAATACCGTAAGAGGTTGCTATGACTTTCCAAGCCTACCTGGACACGATAAAGGCCAAAACTGGCAAATCGCCAGACGACTTTAAGTCACTGGCGGCAGAAAAGGGACTGGTCGAATATCGCGAAATCTTCACGTGGCTCAAAGCGGATTTCGGATTAGGACACGGCCATGCCAATGCGATGGCGCACGTCATCCTCGATACCTTTGAAACAAAATCAAAAACTCCGCTGGACGAGCAGATCGCGAGACAATTCGCAGGTGCCAAAGCGCTCTGGCGGGAACCCTTTGAGAGCTTGATGGAAAAGGTCAGGCAATTTGGGCCGGATGTTCGCCTTGCAACCACAGATAGTTACATCAGTGTGCTCCGCGCCGACAAGAAATTCGCGATTGTTCAGGTGACAGCCAAGCGGCTTGATATTGGTATCAAGCGCAAAGGAGTTCCAGCGGAGGGCCGATTTGAAGAGTCGGGTAAATGGAACGCGATGGTCACCCATCGCGTAAAGATCACTGCCCCCGATCAGATTGATGAAGCGTTGACCACATGGTTGCAGCAAGCCTATGAGAACGCCTGACTCGCCTACGAACGAGCGTTTGTTCATGGCATTCAGGATTATAAACTATGGGTTCAACTCATAGATCACCCGGATGCCGTCCAGGGTTAGGAACGGCGCCACCTGCTGGATCGCCTCGGTATGTTCCTTGAACA
>DATGFK010000117.1:0-4527 GCA_035309185.1 Aggregatilineales bacterium | reverse complement strand
CAATGGCGTCCCAAACTAGCAAGTTAGATTTTAGGAGTGATAACGCGCGTGAAGCGAGACGATTTGTGCAAATTGCTCTTAGACCCAGAAAGTTAGCTTTGTACCAGTGAGTTCGGCTATTTCCGCGAAATATTTGCCAACATTTTCGATTTCTTCACCCGATAGGCCTGCTTCGGTAAGGGCCTTTTTGGGATCACTTACAATTCGTTTGGCCTGTTGGGCGCTATGGAGGACAGGATACACAATGCTGATGATGGCGTTGATTTCACGGTGAGAAAGCTGTACGAGTTTGGATTTGTCGGCCACGGGTCACGTCCTTTTAAGAAGCAGGATGCTCAGGAATAACAGAGTTATACTCTGTATTCACTCTCCATTATAGTCACCACATTGTTAATGCAAAATTCTGACGGGCATATATCGGGCCGATATCAATAGTAAGGAAAATTGCTGAGAGCGGTGGATAGTCAATTGATTCTCAACAGCAGTCTGTCTCCAAATTCAATACCTGAATTGATGACAAGCATAAAGAAAGTAAAGAGAAGCGGCAATTCAACCAACAATATCAAGATACTTCCCGGTACGTCTGCTGCCCCAAGTGCAATAATGACTGATGCGGCGGCAATACCGATGATCGGCCCGGCAATCAGACTGGGGCGGAGTTGCTTCCATAAACTAGCCTGGTGGCTGTAGGGTCGACTCCAAAAAATCGCAAAACCCAGGATAGCACCCAGAATGAGGCCAGTGAATCCGGCCTGCGGAATGCTATTAAAATCTAGTTGCTGACTCGGCTCAAGGATCATTAGGAGCAGGCCCGATGCTATACCCATCGCGAACGGAAACGTCCACATCCGCTTTCGCCTGGGCCACTGTCGATGTTCAGAATAGGTTGCAATTATTGCACCGGTCACACACAATGCTATGAATACAGTCATACTTATTGTGACACTAGCAAGAGGTGTGGCCTTTTGTGGACCTGCGAATAAGAGTTGCGGTCCAACGACGAGAATAGTCGCAGAGGCGCAAATCAAGGCGACCATGACGCCACGAAAGACGAGCTGGCGACGAAAAGATACCTGGCGCGTGTGTTCTAGAAGCGCTTTCGCGTCCGTGCCGAGGGCCAGCCGTCCGCTGTCTATATACTTGCGGACGAGCTGGTAGGCCCGTTCGGAGAGCGCCGCCTGGCTGGTTTTGAAGTCCTGGATGCCCATTGCCAGGAGTTTTTCGGCCTTGCGGGATTCGATGAAACTGGCGTCGAACACGACCTCGCCTTTCAGGCCCAGCGGCTTCGGCGCGGTCATAAACAACTTGGTCGAAGGCGCAGCCGTCAGCAGTTCGTTCAAGAAAGCCAGCGCCTCCGGGGGAAGCGTCTCCAGGTCCTTGAAGATAAACAGGACACGGCGGGTGGGCAGGAAGTCAATCAGGAGTTTTTTGCGATCTCCCAACACGTCGCTGAGTTCCAGCACGCCAACGAGTGTTTGGGCCAGCTCGCCGATGACCAGGTTGTCCTCGGCAGGTTTGGTCTCCGCTTCACCGTCGGAGCGGCGGGCAGGATCGACTGCGCTGCGCGGAACGATATACACGCCATCCACGAAGCGGGGCAGTTGCGTCGCAGCCGAGTCCAGTGCCAGCCGATTGTGATCGTAAGCGGGTGAAGGGGTGACGGTAATGGCCTGGCTCTTGCTGTCTGCCAGCAGCGCGCTGAGTTCAACCAGTTCCAGGCTGTAGGTTGCGTCGTCTGGCGTAGCGGCCCTGGTTACGGGCAAATTGTTGGGGACAAACAGCGATTGGCTGGCCGCCAGGCGCATCCCGGTACGCGGAGTCGTCGTGCCGCCACCCCGCATGATCGCTTCCAATTCAGCCCCGACCTGGCGGGCGCTGGCGACGCGCAAATCGCGGTTCTTTTCCAACATACCAAACAGCAGCCCTTCGAGGGCTTCTGGCACGTCAGGCCGGAGTTCTTTGATGTCGGGCGGGTTCTGCGTGGAAATGGCGAGGATGACCTGGCTGACCGTCGTCCCGCCGAACGGCTTATGTCCGGTTAACATCTCGAAGAGCACAACGCCAAAAGCCCAGATGTCGGCCCGTTCGTCAATCAACCGCCCGGCCAGCGCTTCGGGCGGCAGATAGTCCAGCGTGCCGACGGTGACGCCGACTTCGGTGATCGACTCGGCGGTGCCGATGCGGGCCACGCCGAAGTCGGTCAGGCGAGGCGTGCCATCTTTGGCGATCAGGATATTCGACGGTTTGAGGTCACGGTGGATGATGTTCAGCCGGTGTGCGCGGGTCAGCGCGTCGGCCAGGTCAAGCGAGATGGGCAGAATGCGCTCAAGCGGCATCCTTCCCGTGCCGGGCTGTAATTTGAACTCGTTGAGCAGGTTGAACAGCGATCCGCCTTCAACGTATTCCATGACCAGATAATGGCGGTCGCCTTCTTCCAGCGTCGCCAGCACCTTCACGATATTCGGATGGTCAAGGGCACGCAGCGCTTCGGCCTCGCGGGTAAAGCGAACCAGCAGTTCTGGCTGCTGGGCCAGGATTTCCGGGCGCAGCAGTTTAACGGCTACGTGGCCGCCTGTTTGCCGATCCGTGGCCTTATAGACCGTTCCCATTCCGCCGATGCCCAGAGTCGTCGAGAGTTCGTACCGGTTGCCGATCAGCAGTGGCTCTTGCGATTTTTCCATGCGGTGGTCACTCTTGTGAGGTGAGGGTCAGGATAAGTTGTGATGACATTCCTAATTGTAATCACAAGTGTAAAATTATTGTAAACTCGATTTGGAACGGTTCAACTAAGGTTATACGCTTGTCCAGTTCTGGAGGACGCGCACCAGCGTGCCAACTGGCGCAAAGTCGTAGAACCACTTGGCCTCGGACGTTTCGAGGTTGACGCAGCCGTGGCTCATCTGGCGGCCAAAATCGTTGTGCCAGTAAGCACCGTGAATGCCATAGCCTGCGTAAAAGTACATCGTCCAGGGGACATTAGGCAGGTCGTAACCCGGCCCGGTCATCCTGGTGGAGACGTACTTCACGTAGATGTGATAGTCGCCCAGGACGGTTTCGTTGCCCGCCGTGCCGCTCGACATCAAAGCGGAATGTACCAGGTGGCCGTCCTGGTAGGCGTAAATGCGCTGGTTCGAGAGCGACACCACAATGGCCTTGCCAGACGCCAACGGGGCCGGAGGGGCGTCTTTTTCAGTGGGAACCCACACCCCTGCCGCCGGAATGGTCAGAACTTCGCCAGGGTAAAGTTGGTTGGGATCGCTAATCTGGTTGAGCGCAACAATATCGCTCATCGAAACGTTGAATTTCTTAGCGATCAGGGCCAGTTCCTCGCCCCGCTGGACGGTGTAATCCGTGCGTGGCCCCTGTGCAACCCCTTGCGTCACCTGCGGAGCCTCGACTTTATCCATGACCAGTTTGGCGCTGCCAGCGTTGAGCAGGGTGTTTACGTCGCCGGGAAGGGCATCCAGAGTCGCGCCGATGTTCAGCGTTCGGCCCGGCGCAGAAGGCTGGGCGGGAATATCGGCATTGGCGCTGATCGTCTTGAGCGCATTGGTGGCTTTTGCCAGGTCAATCGTATAGACCGGCGCAATCGCGTCCTGTCCCAGCAGCGACCCAATGTCATCAATAAAACCGTTCCCGGTGCGGCCTACCTGGACGGCCTTTTGCGCTGTTGCTTCCCCGTCCACTTTGATTCCGAAGGCGGCGCCGCTCACCTGCCAGCTTCGCTGACCATCCTGGAAAGTGATCGTCCGATCAATTCTCATCGTTTCAAGTTGCGCGGCTGCCGCCACTGGCGACTGGTTGCCTACCGCGAGACGGTTGCCGCCCATGCTCTGCACCACGACCCCTGGCAGGATATTTCCTGACGAATAGGCCGCGCTCAACAGAACAATCAGCCCTGCAACCACGCTGGTCAAAAAGGCCATCGCCAGGAATCCACCGATCATCGCGGCGACCAAGTACACCGAAAGGCGCGCGCGTTTTCCCTGGAAGCGGCTGAAAGGCGGAAACAGCATGAAATCTCGTCGCATAAGCGTTAAATCCCCACCCCTAACTTGTCACAACCACGAACTCAGTCAGTCCAATCAGTCCCCCGCCGATTTCGTCACGGCATCCAGCGCGATTTCATGGCCGGATTGCGCGGACTGGTAAATCGCTTCCAGAATCTGGATCGCTTGTAAGCCCTGTTCGCCAGTTGAGGTCGGTTCAGTGCCTTCCCGCAGACTGCGCACCGCGTCGAGTACGAGTGTGACGTGGCTGCTTAGCGGAGTCGCTTTGACCGTAGGCGTCACGATAACCGGTTCGCCCTCCACTTCCGTGTAAAACCGCAACGTGTCCTCGGTGCGGTAATTCGGCACGTTCAAAATCACGGTGCCGTTGGTTCCCTGTAACTCCAGGTGGATCAGGTCGTCTTGCGGCTGGCGATGTTCGGCCCACGAGGCGTGCAGCACCAGGTTGACCCTGCCTGCGAAGCGAATGAAGCCCACCGCGCTGTCATCCACGTCAAAGGGCGGCTCGATCACCTGG
>DATGFK010000116.1:0-5780 GCA_035309185.1 Aggregatilineales bacterium | reverse complement strand
TCCTCTCCACACTGGACGATGGAACCATTGTTGCGGCGCAGCAAGGACATTTGCTGGCAACCTCATTCCATCCCGAATTGACCCCTGATGAGCGCGTACATCGCTATTTTGTGGATATGGTTGAAATAGCCGAAAAGGCGCGGTAACTCCCCTTGAGCCTGAAGGCTATTTTTCCCAAACTCAAAACTACCCACATCCAGGCCTTGCAGCGTGATTTGCTGGCCTGGTTTGCTTTGGCTGCCGCTGACCTGCCCTGGCGGCGCACGCATGATCCCTATCGCATCTGGTTATCAGAGATCATGCTGCAACAAACTCAAGTGGCGACAGTTATCCCCTACTACGAGCGCTTCCTGGATGCGTTTCCAACTGTGGAAGGACTGGCCTCCACGCCATTGGATCGGGTTTTGAAGTTGTGGGAGGGCCTTGGCTATTACAGCCGCGCCCGCCATTTGCATCAGGCCGCGCAAAAGGTAGTTCAGGACTATGGGGGACAGTTTCCACCATCATCGGCAGAACTCTTGACCCTGCCAGGAATCGGGCGTTACACGGCGGGCGCTATCGCCAGCATCGCCTTTGGTGAATCTGCTGCTGTCCTTGATGGCAACGTAATGCGTGTGCTGTCGCGTCTGTTCGACATTTCCGAGCCGGTAACGGAAACAGCCGTCCGCAACGACCTGTGGGCGTTGGCCGAGCACCTCGTTCCGGCGGATCGGCCTGGTGACTATAATCAAGCTGTCATGGAATTGGGCCGTGAAATATGCAAGCCTCGCAGTCCACTCTGTAACCAATGTCCAGTTGCAGCGCACTGTCTTGCCTTTCAACGAGGCGTTCAGGGCGCTCGACCCATAAAAGCGCCTCGCGCCAGGACGCCGCATTACGCTGTGGCGGCAGGGATTGTCTGGAATAAACAGGGCCAGGTGTTGATCGCTCAGCGACCCGCAGAGGGATTGCTCGGTGGGCTGTGGGAGTTTCCCGGCGGAAAACGCGAAGAGGGTGAATCGCTGGCCGAATGCCTTGCCCGTGAACTGCGTGAAGAACTTGGAATTGGGGTGGCAGTCGGTGAGCAGTTGACGGTTGTGAAGCACGCTTTTACGCACTTCCGCATTACCCTTCACGCCTTCGAATGTAAACTTGCTGCGGGAGAACCCCAGGCCATCCAGTGCGACGATTGGCGCTGGGTGGAATTAAGCGAACTGGATCAATTCGCTTTCGGCCATGCGGATCGGCAGGTCGCTAAGGTGTTACGCGAGGTAGTGGAGCGACGCCAGCATGACTAGCCAGCCTCAGGAACGTCTGGAACGCGCCCGCTGTGCTCTAGAAGGGCTATCGGTTGGTGATAGCTTTGGGGAACGCTGGTTCTATATTCCACCGGAGTTAGCGCCAGGTTTGATGGCAGTACAAGCTGAACCCGCTCCAATTTGGGATTACACGGATGATACCCAGATGGCCCTATCTATATACTCGATTCTTAGGCAACATGGCACCATCAATCGGGATCAACTCGCATTAAGTTTTGTACGGCGATACAACCCTCATCGCAAGTATGGCGCATCTATGCGTGGGCTGTTTCAGGAAATACGGGAAGGTGTTCCCTGGCGCGAGGCTGCTGGCCACCTTTTCGATGGACAGGGTTCTTTCGGAAATGGCGCTGCTATGCGAGTAGCGCCAGTCGGGGGCTATTTCGCGGACGATCTCGAAATGGTCGTGGAACAAGCGCGCCGTTCCGCTGAAGTCACTCATGCCCACTCGGAAGGTATTGCGGGCGCCATTGCTGTTGCCATTGGAGCCGCAGTTGCTTGGCAATTGCGCGGAGCAAAGTCAAAGCCGAATCGACAAAAATTCATTGGCTGTCTTCTGGCACATATCCCCGACAGCGAAGTTCGCAGCAAGACGGTACGGGCGCGTGACATTCCGCTGTCCTGGTCATCTTTCGATGGTGTAGTTGCTTTGCTTGGCAACGGAATACACATCTCCGCGCAGGATACCGTTCCGTTTTGCCTGTGGTGCGCTGGGGAATTTCTGGATAATTATGAACAGGCCCTGTGGCTCACCGCCAAAGCAGGGGGCGATATTGACACGAATTGCGCGATTGTTGGCGGTATTGTCGCCATGTTTACGGGTATTGAGGGTATCCCTGAAGCGTGGCGCAACAATCGTGAGCCGCTCCCATCATGGGCAGTTGATACAACTTAGCGGGTGGCATCGGAGTCCGGGGTCACGCAAAACGTTTGCACTGACCTCTGAGTCAGGTTATCCTTGTCGCTTTACTGGTTCTAGTTGTCAAATCTCGACAAGGAGCCAACCCAATGATCAAGCCTGTAACCACGGTGACTGTCGTTCCCAACTTGCCGCAAAGCCTGGAACGGCTCCGTGAATTAGCCTATAACCTTCGCTGGACGTGGGATCACGAGACCATTGCGCTTTTCCGGCGACTTGACCGTGACCTATGGGAAGAAAGCAGCCACAACCCAGTCTGGCTGCTGGGGCGCATCAGCCAGCAGCAGATCAACGCGGCAGCGATGGACGAAGCCTTCATGGCGCACCTAGACCGCGTCTGCGAATCCTTTGACCGGTACATGAATAACGCGACAACCTGGTACTCCAAGCGCTTTGGTAGCGTGCCAGACAAGCCGACTATTGCCTATTTCTCGACTGAATTTGGCCTGACGGAGTGTCTGCGCAACTATTCAGGTGGCCTCGGTGTCCTGTCTGGCGATCACCTCAAGAGTGCATCTGATCTCGGCTTGCCGATGGTCGGAGTCGGTATCCTGTATCAGGAAGGGTATTTTTCCCAATACTTGAACGCCGATGGCTACCAACAGGAAGCTTACCCGGTCAACGATTACCCAAACCTTCCCGTGCGCCGCGTGGTAGATGACAGTAACAAACCGCTGCTGGTCAGTGTGGACATCAAAGATCATCCTCTCTACGCCCAGATGTGGCAGGTGCAGATCGGGCGGGTCTCGCTGTTTCTGCTGGACACGAATATCGCCGAAAACAAACTGACAGAGGATCGCAACCTGACTGACCGTCTGTATGGCGGAGATCGTCGCCAGCGCATCCGCCAGGAAATCCTTCTGGGTATTGGTGGTATCCGGGCACTCAAGTTGCTCGGGCTGGATCCAATTGTATTCCACATGAACGAAGGACACAGCGCCTTTATGGGCCTGGAGCGTATCCGCCTGCTCATGGCTGACCACTCCGACTTGACCTTCATGCAGGCATTGGAAATCTGTCAGGCCGGTAATATTTTTACAACGCATACGCCCGTTGCCGCCGGATTGGAACGCTTCGGCTTCGACCTGATGGACGAACATTTCACAAAAATGTGGGCAGGCTTCGGCCTGACACGTGAAGCGTTCCTTGACCTGGGACGCGAAAATATGGGCGCGTATGAACTGTTCAGCATGGCCGTGCTCGCTATCAACCTGTCCGGAGCCGCCAACGGCGTCGCCCGGCTGCATGGCGAGGTCAGTCGTACCCTCTGGCAGTGGATGTATCCTGAGCTTCCCCAGGAAGAAGTGCCCATCAGCCATGTGACCAATGGCGTACACATTGCCACCTGGACAAGCCAGGAAATGGCCTCTCTGTTTGACCGCTACCTTGATCCAGTATGGAGGGAAAACCCATCCACGCCTGGCTTGTGGATGGATGTTGAAAAGATTCCCAGCGCCGAACTATGGCGCACGCACGAGCGCAGACGGGAACGTCTGGTTGCTTTTTGCCGCGAGCGGCTGCATCAGCAGCTTGAATCGCAGGGCGCATCACAATCCGCGCTGGACGAAGCAGAAGAGATACTAAACCCGGATGCCCTGACAATCGGCTTTGCCCGGCGCTTTGCGACGTACAAGCGCGCAACGTTGATCTTCCAGGATAAGGCACGGCTGGCTCGAATCCTCAATGATGGAGATCGCCCGGTTCAGATGATTTTCGCGGGCAAAGCGCATCCCCATGACCTGGCGGGCAAGGAATTTATTCGGGAGATTGTGAATATCTCTCGGCTGCCTGAATTTCGCCAGCGGGTCGTGTTCCTGGAAAATTATGATATGGGAACTGCCCGCGCAATGGTTCAGGGCGTGGACGTGTGGCTCAATAACCCGCGCCGCCCGAAGGAAGCCAGTGGTACAAGCGGGATGAAGGTGATCTACAACGGTGGTCTCAACGCCAGTACGCTCGATGGTTGGTGGGACGAAGGTTACGACCGCTCTCTGGGTTGGGCGATTGGCAACGGCGAAGAATACCCGGAAAACCAGGACGAGTTGCAGGATACCATCGAAGGGCAAGCCCTTTACAATTTGCTAGAACAGGACATTGTGCCGTTGTTCTATGAACGTTCGCGGGATGGCTTGCCACGTGCCTGGATTGAGATGGTCAAGACCAGTATGCACAAACTAGCGCCATTCTTCAACACTCACCGTATGGTGATCGAATATACGGAGAAATATTACACACCGGCCAGGGAACGCTTTGAACGCCTGACCATGCCCTCGATGGAGCGCGGTATCAAGTTCGCAGCCTGGCGTGAACATCTCGTTGAAGTGTGGCCGAAGGTGAAAGTTGTCAAAGTCGAAAAAACTGACACTGAACTCAAAATCGGCAGCGAACAGGAAGTTCGGGCCTGGGTTGACCTGGGCGATCTGACGCCCAGTGACGTGACCGTGCAGCTCTATCACGGGTTGGTAGACGCCCACGGCATGATGTCCTCCGGTGAAACGATTGACATGCTGCCCGTCCCCGCCCAGAAGCCCAACAAGACAGTGTACGAATTCAGGGCAAACGTTGCATACGGCTCAACCGGTGAGCATGGAATCTCGGTACGTGTGCTGCCCTGTCACGAAGACCTGGCCTCGCAATATCAACGCGGATTGATCCGCTGGGCAGACGAAACCTCAGAAAAAGCTTAAGAAAACTGGCAGCATCCCGGCGATAATGATTCGCCAGGATGCTGGCGCCTATGGTCAGCCTGGTTTCTCCACTTTAAACCGCTTTAATGCCAACTGAGCGCGCCGTTAAACGTTTCCTCGAATAATGACAGGTGGGCTAAGTGCTGTTCATCTGCTCAGAGGATAGGTGGCGTATGCGAAACCAGCAAACATCTAACTCGGTATTTCATCCCCTGGTGGCTGAAAATGAGTCTGATGCCGTGACGAACAATGGAGAGGTGCGATCTCTCCGCTGGCGGCGCTGGGACGTGACTATTGACAACGTGCTCACCTCGCCCAGCCGTTTCGATGTTACCGAAGACCAACACATTCTGATCGAACAGGGAACTTTTCTTAGGTTTTACCGTACCATTGCGCTCAGTCACCTGGTTAGCATCGAAAACATTCGCGTCTCCGAGGATGATGTTCCCCTTACACAGAGTACAGGCAACGAGGCAGGAACATTCTCTCTGTCTATCCAGGGTCCCTCTGAGAAGATCGCCGCAGTAAGCAATTATCAAAAGATCATGTTGAATTTGCGTAGACCCGCCGATGCAGGCGATTCGCGCCACATTCGCTTGACTTACACCGTGAACGGCGCACTGCGCTCCTACCAGAGCGGCGATCAATTGATTTGGCCTGCCTTGCCCACCCATCGCGATTACCCAGTCGAAAATGCTACCGTCCGCGTCGCTATGCCTCAGTATCGGCCAGCAAGGAGAATTGCGAGTATCCCGAACTCCTGGAAATCCAGTCGCTCAGAAAATACGGTCACCTGGAAATCGCCACGGGGTGTCAGCAAGCTCAACGGATTCGAGCTTCGCATTGAGTATGACCACGATGCACAAATGCAAGCGC
>DATGFK010000115.1:0-7228 GCA_035309185.1 Aggregatilineales bacterium | reverse complement strand
CAGATGAAAGCTGGATTGGCACTGTTGGTTGAGCCGGACGGCGAGAACAGGTGAACCCTGTGCATCATGAAGGATGTCGCGATGCACTGGGAAAACTCTGAAGTGCTCCCGCCTGCTGGATCGACCTGCGTGGCCGTGGCGGTAAAAATGTTGTCGGTCAGCGGCACGTTGGTGAAATTGGATGAGAAGTTCGCAATATTACCAGATAAGTCCGCCGTGAGATTCAACTCGCCCAGAAAAACCTGGCCCTCGCCATAGCCAGAGGCATTGCAGGTTTGGTTGGCAAAGAACTGGATTTTCACCGGGGTGAGGGGCAGGAAATTGAGCATCGAACCCTGTATCGTGACCGAGTTGCCCGCCCGGGTCACCGAGGTCAGCACTGGAAAGTTCAGCAGGCCATTAGCGCCAACACCGGCGCCACCGGGAACGTTGGGCGTAACAATGCCGAAAGTGCTGTCATTTACGAGGTCGATACCCAGTAGACCATTCGAAAAAATGCTATTGGAGAGAATGGCGATGCGATCTGGCTGCGCGCTGGTCGGCGTTAGGTGGCCCACCGCCACTCCGTTGAGCCCATTGAACGCGATAATGTTGGCCTCTTGAGAGCTGATACCACCAATGAGGTCGTCCGTGGTGGCCGATGTGAAGAAGTTGAAGGTCATGGCCAGGTAAATGCCCTGCCCCTTGTTGCCCAGATTGAGTGTACCTGTGGCATCGGTACCGATAGAATTCCCGGCGATGGTATCGAAACTGGAATTCAAAATGGAAATGCCATTTCCTGTGTTACCCCCGATGATGTTGCGTTCAGCGTTAACATCGCCGCTCCCAAAATAACCGATCGTGTTGTGCTGCTGCCACTGGGAAGGGCTAGAGGTAGTTCCAACATTGGATGAGCCAAGCAGTTCAATCCCGTCGCCACCGTTGCCCAGCGCCGCGTTTCCTGCGGCATTGAGGCCAATGATGTTGCCCGCGATGAAGTTTTTGAATCCGTCACTGATGCCGATGCCACCATAGCCATTGGCGCTAATCACATTGCGCTCTGCGCCGTTGGAAACACTGTTCCCATCAGTGCCGATCAAGTTCTCACTAGCCTGCCCAATCAGCAGAATCCCGTATTCACCGTTCCCCAGGGCCGCATTACCGCTGGCCGTGACTCCAATTAAGTTGCCTTCAATCTTGTCAAGTCCACTACCATTGAGCTCAACGCCCTGTCCTTTGTTGCCGCTGATGATGTTGGCTTCGAGAGCATCCGAGACTCCATCGCCGTTTGTGCCAATTCTATTGTTATACCCCCCGACAATACTTATCCCGGTGCCGTTCGGCATAGCCATTGTGCCCGTGGTATCGGTGCCGATCCGATTCCCGGCAATGGTGTTGCCAGGAGTATTTGTGATCAACACCCCAGTGCCATTATCGATAATGACGTTACCTTCGGCGGCATCATTTTGCCCATCGCCATCGGTGCCAATTATGTCCCCCCCCCCTGGATTGAACTTGGTAGCGCCATTAGAAGGGGCGATGGATATCCCGGTGCTAAAGCCTTTTATCGTTAGTCCCTGAATCTTACTCCCACTGCTTTGGAGCAAGAATAGTCCTGAGGAGCCTGCTGCGGGGACGGTAGTGCCCTCCAGCGTGATGTGCCCGCCGCCATTGATAATAATCTTATTCGCCGTGATCGGCGGCAGGTTCGTGGATGGCTTGATGGTCGCTATACCCACATTGAACATGATTTCGACACCATTCGTGGAGGAGTTGGCCTGTTCAATCGCCGCTCGCAGGGTGCAGGTATTGGCAGCGGTTTTACAGAGGCCGTCGCCCAAATTGGCGTCATCCTGGTCGCCCGTGGAATCAACTACAAAGTTGACCCCCTGGGCGCGAGACGTGAGCGGATTGGCCAACACGGTACACATCAGCACAAGGCTGACCGCCAGCGCTTCCGCTTTCTGAATAAATGGTCGATTGCGGTAGATAAGGTGTGAATGTCTTTTCATAGCAGGTGCCTTTCTCTCGTCCCAGATATCGAATTCAAATAAACATTCGGACCCGTAATTGCGAACAACTTTGAGCCAAAGTTCAGGTTACGGCGCAACCACAATGCCTTGCCGAGGCGTTCTGAACCAGACACCCCAGGCAAGTGGCTGACAGGTCAGCTGCGTCAAGTTGTTTGGCAATGAATTGGCGGTGATTGAGGCCGTTGTGATCGAGCGATGAGGGGTATCCAAGTCTAACTCTACGGTAGGAATGCCGCGCACACATCGTCCATTTGGACCCCGTCCGAACGGACGGTGGGCAATGAGTCTTTCGGACGCTGAACGAAGGGTGCCAAAGTCGGAGAATCGTGTAAAGCCTCTGCATATAGGGATTGTCGCGCAGTATCATCGCTGGCTGAATCGGCAACTGGAAAACCTGCTAAGATGAGCAGAAATCAGTAAGGATGTGTTTATGTTGCGACCAGGCGCTGCGCAGGTTGCGTCCAGCCCTCACAAACTCCGCAATTCTTACGCGGTTCACGCTCGTCTATTTTTACGGGTATCACTCATCACGCTGATCGGGATCTACGGCTGGCTGGCGACGACACCTTACGTTGTCACAATGCATTGGACGCCCGAACTGGCGAGCGTCACGATTGTGTTACTCGTGACGCATTTCATCCTGTACTGGTTAGGCCAGTATATCGGCTCACGCCAGTTTGTGGGCCTGCTGTACTTGATGATTCAAGGTGCATTCCTGCTGGCTCTTAGCCAAATTGCCCACTATCCGGGCCTGGTGCTCCTGGAATATAGTCTGCTTCTGGGCCAGGCGATAAGCCTGTTCGAGTCTCCCTGGCTGGCTATACTGATAACAGTCGAGATTCCCGGCCTGTTTTTTCTCAGCCAGGAAATGTGGTTTGCCTCAATCTCATCTTCAATTACTGTGCTTTGGGATATCCTTGAAAGTAGTTTACTCTTGTGGCTACTTGGCGCGCTGCCTTACCTTTTAACGTTGGCCCTCCAGGTCAGGTCCCGTCGCGAGGCTGTCGAGTTGGTACACGAACTTGAAAGAACGCAGCGAAAACTGGCGGCCTATGCGGAGCAGGTCGAGGCGCTGACGCTGGTGGCAGAGCGTGGGCGAATGGCGCGCGAGCTCCACGATACCGTTGCCCAGGGTGTGGCTGGCCTGATCCTCCAAATGGAAGCGCTTGAAGTCAGCCTGGAGCGTGGCAATACGCCAGAGGTCTCGCAAATCGCCAGCCAGATCAAGATGCGTGCGCGTGACATCCTGTCCAGTTCGCGCCGTGCCATTGACGACCTGCGCGCCCTGCCAGGACAAAGCGGTGCCTTCCTTAGCGCGCTGAAGCAGGAAGTTGAGCGTTTCTCCGCGCTGACGGGAGTTCGCACAAACTTTATAGCGCCTCGCGTGCTGCTATTGCCATTGCCTGTGGCCGAACATATCTTGCGTTACGTTGCTGAAGGGCTGGCGAATGTAGCACGTCATGCCCATGCTTCTCAGGTAGAGGTCACCGTCAAGGCAGGCGAGAATCTGCTGGTAGTGGAGGTTTTAGACAACGGTGTCGGGTTTGAACCCGGTTCGCTACGTGACAAGCAGGGTCATTATGGCCTGATAGGCATACAGGAACGTGCTCGATTGATAGGTGCCAGCCTGGAAGTGCAAAGTACCCTGGGTGCTGGAACCAGGCTGCGTCTACACTTGCCTACGCCAGATATGGAGAAGGTTGTATCGTGAGCAGCCCAATTCGCGTCTTGCTTGCCGACGATCACCTCATTGTGCGGGAGGGGCTGCGGATGATCCTCCAGTCCCAGCCCGACTTCGAAGTCGTCGGCGAGGCGGCAGATGGCGAGGAAGCAGTACGGCTGGCAGGAACTTTACAGCCACAGGTGATCCTCATGGATCTGCGCATGCCTGGCCTGGACGGTTTGGCCGCTATCCAGCAAATCAAGGAACAATGGCCCCACGTCGCGATTGTGATCCTGACGACCTATAACGAGGATGACCTCATGGTGCGCGGCCTGCGTGCGGGCGCACAAAGCTATTTGCTCAAAGACACAGATCGCGAGAGTCTGTATCGCACCATCCAGGCGACGGCGCGTGGCGAAATGCTGCTGCGACCGGACATCTTTACCCATATTCTGCCGCTGGCCGCCAATACTCCCGCGCTTGCGCCTCAGAGCCGCATTAACCTTAGCCCGCGCGAGCTGGAGATTTTGCAGATGGTAGCCAAAGGCTATCGTAACAAGGAAATCGCCGCGGCGCTCGGACTTGCCGAACGCACCGTCAAGGGCCATCTCGACAGTCTCTTCAATAAACTCGGCGTCGATTCGCGTACAGCAGCAGTTGCCACAGCAATCCATTACGGGTTGCTTGCGTCAAATGTAGGCTCGGACTTGCCAGGCAGCGATTCTGGGTAAAATCGTATTGCACAAAAGTGATTGACCAACCACGAAGATTACGCGCTGAACTCGCAGGAAGGATACAGGCGATGCGTACCTTTCGAATTGCAGCGTCATGCACAATGGTGTTCCTTTGCAGTACCTTCAAGGTCTCTGCCCAAACCCAAGCGGTAGCTAGCGTCACCAATTGCAGCAGCTTCGACGGGACAGGTGGTCTTCGGGAAGCGCTGTCATCGAGAAACCCAGTCCATTTTACTTGTGATGGAATCATCATCGCCCCAGAAATGGTGATCGCGAGCAACACTGACCTCGATGCCACCGGGCAGCATGTGACGCTCAGCGGCAACCACACCAATCGTCTTTTTTGTGTGAGTCCTGGCAATACACTGAGTTTGACGGGCCTGACGATCTCTGACGGGCAGGCAACGGCTGCCGATTGTGGTCCCGATTCCGCTTCCTCAGCCGACTCTACCTCTACGGCAAGTCCAGATGATCTATTCGGGATAGATTCCTCTCTGGACTCGTCATCAGGTGCCGACGTTGGTGGAGGAATCCTCAATTACGGCACCTTAAGGGTCACTAACACGACGATCTCGCATTGCGAGGCCGATAATGGCGGCGCCATTGCTAACCAAGGAGGCCGTGTGACCATGACTCATAGTTCACTTTGGGAGAACGCGGCCACATTGAACGTTGGTGGAGCCTTAGTCACATCTGGCGCGGCACTTATCGATCACAGCACGATCTCAGGCAATACAGCCAAGTCTGGTGGGGGTGGGATCATGGCTTTGAATTCAACGCTGACGATCTCTGGCAGCACGCTATCGGGCAATTCTGCTGGCAGTGGCGGAGGAATTTCGGTTGGAGTAAATGGTACATTGGCGATCTCTGGCAGCACCTTGAGTGGTAATTCGTCCTCTAACGCGGGTGGAGGACTCATTGTGATCACTAGCGGCTCCGCAACGATCTCCAATAGCACCTTCACGGGAAACACTTCGCAGAATGCCGGGGCGATCTTTAATGGAGAAAGTACCCTGACCCTCACCAACGATACCATTTCAAAGAATGCTGCCGGGGATTTTGGTGCCGCAGGGGGAATTTTCAATGCAGGACAAGGCAAAATCATGTTAAAGAACACGATTGTCGCCGGGAACAGTGCTTACATCGGCGCGGACATCTTTGGAACGGTTAGCTCGCAAGGTCACAATCTGATCGGTAAGTCTGCCGACGCCAAGGGCTTTGTCAATTCGGATTTGCTCGACGTCGATCCCAAACTGGAAGACCTTACAGGTGGTCCCGCCTACTTTCCGCTTGCAGCCGACAGTCCAGCCATAAACGCAGGCGATAACGACGGGTGTCCCGCAACGGATGAACGTGGTGTAGCACGTCCTCAGGAAAGCAAATGTGATATTGGCGCCTTTGAATTCCAAAATGCCTCGACAACCAATGTTCCAATCGCGACTGCAAATGAGTCACCTTCCCAGTAGTGCCACAGGTCCCTACCAGAATCCTCAAACGGATCTCCATTCTGCCTGTCATGCAACACAATCTCGATTCTGTTTCCCATCTCCTCGCCGATGGCAATATACTGCCATTTCTCATGACCACCAAAATTTGCCTTCCTCGCTCATCTGAAACATAATTGTAGTTAGGCGCAACTATGTTTCACTTGTTAAGGGGTGCCGTATGGACTTCGTCGAACCGATTCGCGATAAGAAAAAAATTACCCAAATCAAGAATCAACTCGAAGGGGCAAAACGCTATCGGGATCTTTTGCTGTTCGTGGTTGGAATCAATAGCGCTTTGCGCATTTCGGATCTCCTGCCGCTGCGCGTCGGTAATTTCATCGACAAAGATGGCGAGACTCTGGAACGGTTCTTGATCCGAGAGGAAAAACGGGACAAGCGCAACGTCGTGGTCATTAATGACAGCATTCGAGACGCGCTCGACAAATACAAGGAAGCTTATCCGCAGGCCGTTGAAAAGTTAAGCCACTTCGTATTTTTTTCCAGCAAACGCAGTGGGCCTGACTACACCCGTCCCTTGCCGCGTGTCCAAGCCTGGCGGCTTATCTCCGAGATGTGCTATACAGTGAGCCTGGGCGGTAACTACGGACCGCTTACGTTGCGCAAGACCTGGGACTACCAGGCCCGCCAGAGCGGTGTACCGCTGGAGTTGATCATGGCGAAGCTCAATCACTCGAACATCGCCATGACCAAGCGCTATCTGGGCATCACCGACGCTGAATTGCAGGCCATCGCCGAGGGGCTGAATTTGTAGAGGGTAGTGGGGCCGATCATGACACAGCGCTCAGTATCCCAGCAAGGCTGTGACATCCCACAAGTGAACGTCCCACGAGCTGCCGGTTGCCAGCCATTTGCCGTCGGGAGAGAAGGCGATAGCAATGGATGGGTCTGGCAAGGTCAGGAGACTCTGCCAGGTCTGCGCGTCCCAGATTTGTACCTTTGCGTAGTTTCCGCCGATTGCTAACAATTTACCATCCGGGCTGAAAGCTGCGCTGGGTTCCGCAGCCTGGTCATCTTCCGTACCCACCGTGCGGATGAACTTCCCCGTGTGTTTGTCGTACAGGCCGAGATTCCCCCTGACTTCGAGATTGCCATCGGCACTCCTCGCCAGTATCCGCGTTGCAAATGGCGTGAACGGCGTTATCGGAGGCGTCATCTGGCTGAGGATTGGGCTGTAAGTTCCGTCGGCTTGTTTCTGCCAATCGAGGGAGTCGTTGATCCCCGTTTTGGTCGTCGGGAACGGCACCGAGGAAGTGCCACTTTCAACGTTCCATAGGGTGGGCGGTGTCGTCTGGTTCAATGCGGAGATGTGAC
>DATGFK010000114.1:0-4752 GCA_035309185.1 Aggregatilineales bacterium | reverse complement strand
TGCGGACTTTGCCGCCGTGGCGCTCGATCAGATCGTCAACCAGGCTGCCAAGCTGCGTTATATGTCCGGCGGGCAGATCACGGTTCCGCTGACCATCCGCGCGGCGCAGGGCGCAGGGCAGGGCTTTGCCTCGCAGCATTCGCAGTGCTGTGAGACCTGGTTCATGAATGCGCCAGGGCTTAAGGTGGCTGTTCCGTCGAATCCGGCGGATGTGCTGGGACTGCTCAAGAGCGCTATCCGCGATGATAATCCCGTGGTATTCCTGGAGCATAAATCGCAGTATGCCGAAAAAGGCGAGGTCCCCGACGGCGAACATCTCGTGCCGTTCGGGCAGGCGTCGGTGGTGCGCGCTGGCACGGACGTGACTCTGGTCGCCGTGCAGCGGATGGTGGGCGTAGCGCTCAAAGCGGCTCAAGCGCTCGATGAGCAAGGCATCTCGTGCGAAGTGATTGACCCGCGCACGCTGGTGCCGCTCGATCTGGAAACGATTGTTGCATCCATCAAAAAGACCGGGCGACTGATCACGGTAGAAGAGGCTGTCCACGCGGGCGGATGGGGCGCGGAGGTTGCCACGCGCGTCACCGACGAAGCGATCTGGTACCTGGAAAGCCCGGTGGTGCGCGTGACGCTGAAGAGTGGGTTGATCCCCTTCAGCGGGCCGCTGGAAGAGTACGCGGTTCCCGGCAAAGACGACGTGATCGCAGCCGTGCAGCGCGTCCTGGAGCCGTGAGGCATCCGCACGAAAGGATGATGTGACGTGCCCAATCACTCATTCACGATTGAGCAGGTTCTGACCATCCTTGCAGCGACGCCGCTTCGCATCGCCGCGCTGACCAATGGTCTTGCGCCTGCTCTGTTGCATCGCGCCCCCAATCACGACGAATGGTCGGCCAATGATGTGCTGGCCCATCTGCGCGCGTGCGCTGACGTTTGGGGCAAATGCATCGTAGACATCATCAGCCAGGATAGGCCGACACTGAGGGCGATCAATCCCACAACCTGGATCAAACAAACGGACTATCTCCAACAGAAATTTGAGCCTTCGCTGGACGCCTTTGCAAGGCAGCGAAGGGATCTATTGGCCGTACTGGAAGGGCTGGAGCCAGGTGGCTGGTCACTTATGGCGACCATTACGGGCGCGGGAAAGCCGCTCGAACGAACGGTGCTGTCCTATGCGCAACGGCTGGCAGGCCACGAAAGACCGCACCTCAAGCAGATCGAACGACTCGTGAAGCCGATGCAGACTTAGCAATGACGACGGTTTGCGGAACGGTTTATCAATGAAGCAGGGTATGGATTAAAATATACGGTCGCTTGTCAGTCAAAATTCTTTTACGAGCATTGTATAAGGACGGCATAGTATGGCTTTTCCAATTCAAGAAGCGTGGCTTATCGCCAGCGGTGACCTGCGCCTGTCGGCCAATCAGGTTTGCTGGCCTGCACAATCCACGATGGAAGATCAGCTTAAGGCCGCGTTTAGCGCGCAGGGTGTTTCCATCACCCGTGCCCATGCCTACGACGCGCAGTTGAAACACGGCTTCATCTGGAATCAACGGATGGGCATGGATGTCTTCAAGAACATTCCGCCTGAAGTGCCCCTCATCGTTGCCGAAGCCGTTTGGCAGTACAGCCATCACGTCCTGGCCGGGCTGCGCGATCATCGTGGCCCGATCCTGACCGTCGCCAACTGGAGCGGCGAATGGCCGGGACTGGTCGGGCTGCTGAACCTCAACGCGAGCTTGACCAAGATGGGCGTCGCCTACAGCAGCATCTGGAGCAAAGACTTTAGCGATCCCTTCTTTGTCGGCGGCATTCGCCAATGGATTGAAACCGGCACTATCGCACACGACACCACGCACGTGCGAAACCTCAAGGTTGCCTCCATTCCGCCTGCCGAAGCCGAACTGGGGCAGAAACTGGCCCGCCAGCTTCTGCACGAAAAGGCCATCATTGGCGTCTTCGATGAAGGCTGCATGGGCATGTACAACGCCATTATTGACGACGAACTGCTCAACAAAGCTGGCATTTATAAGGAACGACTCAGCCAGTCGGCCCTGGTTGCCGCCATGCGCCTGGTGCCCGATGGGGAGGCCCAGGCCATCCGCAAATGGCTTGATCAGCGCGGCCTGCGCTTTGCGACGGGCAGAGACGAGGCCACCGAACTGACCGACGCGCAAATCCTGGAACAGCTCAAAATGTACGTGGCCGGGCTGCGCATCGCCACCGATTTTGGCTGCGCGGCGATTGGCATCCAGTATCAGCAGGGGCTGAAGGACATGGTTCCTGCCTCTGACCTGGCCGAAGGGCTGTTCAACAATGTGGATCGTCCGCCGGTTAAAGACCCCCTCAGCGGCCAGGAATTGTACGCGGGCAAGGCGCTGCCGCATTTCAACGAAGCTGACGAAGGCGCGGCGGTTGATGCGGTGGTCACCAACCGCGTCTGGACGGCCCTGAACCTCGACCCTTCGACCACCCTGCACGATCTCCGCTGGGGCGAACATTACAGCGGGGACGGCGTGGACGATTTCGTATGGGTGTTCCTGATCTCCGGCGCTGCGCCTGCTTCGCATTATATTGATGGCTATACCGGCGCTTCCAGCGAACGCCAGCCGCCCATGTACTTCCGCCTGGGCGGAGGCACGCTCAAGGGGGTCAGCAAGCCCGGCGAAATCGTGTGGAGCCGCGTGTTCATCATGGAAGGCAGGCTCCACTGCGATATTGGACGTGCCACCGTCGTCAAACTGCCCGCCGAGGAAACGCAGCGCCGCTGGAACAGCACGACGCCGCAGTGGCCGATCATGCACGCGGTTCTGCATGGCATCACGCGCGACCAGATGATGGCCCGCCACAAAGCCAATCACCTCAATGTGGCATACGCGCCTTCGGCAGAGATGGCCGATCAGGCGCTGGCCGCCAAAGCCGCCATGCTGACCGAAATGGGAATCCAGGTTCACCTGTGCGGTACTGTACACCTGTAGTCGCAAAAAGTCGTTAAAACTTCGCATCATGCAACCAATGGCCGTCCGATTTCGTTAGAGTCTGTGTAGACACGCGATGTTGGCGAACGATTTCGATAGGTGAATTCCCCTGACCCTGAACCCCTCTCCCATGCCACCGGCATCCCTGTGGGACAAGGGTCGAGGAACTTCCAGACCGCGCACTTCCCCTTTCCCCCTTGTCCTACAGGGATTGCATAGGGGAAGAGGTAGGGAATGAGGGGGAGCCGACTATTCGACAAGTCTGCCAATACTATCTCTAACGGGATTAAGGGCGAACCGTGGGCGGGCGAAAAACGTACAATTCGTGGGCGATCTTCTTCCTGATCTGCATCCCGATCTTTATTGGATCGGTTGACCTGACTTCGATTGTCGTGGTGCTGCCCCAGGCCACGCTTGATCTATTGGGCGTCAAGGGGCTGTACAAGGGCGACCTGGCGCTGTGGGCGGTTACGGCCTACCTGCTGGCCTACACCGTGAGTCTGGCCCTGGTCGGGCGTCTGAGCGATACGCTGTCGCGCAAGCGGGTTTTCTTCGCCTGCGTGGGAATCTTCGTCGTGGGAGCGTTGTGGGCGGGACTGGCCCAGAGCTTGCCGCTCACGCTACTGAAGGCGCTGCCGATCTGGCCCGATCTCGACGTGCTGCCGCTGATCTCGCTGGTGATCGGGCGTGTTATACAGGCGATTGGCGCGGGCGCCAGCGTATCGGTGGGTATGGCGCTGGTGGCCGACATTTTCCCGCCCGACAAGCGCGACCGAGCCATCAGCCTGATCGGGGCCATTGATTCGCTGGGCTGGGTGGTCGGGAACCTGTACGCCGGGCTGATGCTTCAGATTTTACCCTCCTGGCGTGACCTGTTTCTGATCAATGCCGGGGTGGCCTTCGTCGCGTTGATCCTGGTCGCACTCGCGCTGCGCGAGACTCCTACCCAGGGCGGCGGGGAGATCTATGACGGGCGCGGCGCGCTTCTGTTCGGCTCCGCACTGATCACGCTGACCGTCGGCATCGAAGCTCTGAAAGACCCATCCACAGGCGCGTATGTGCTGCTGGGGGCCAGTGTGGTGCTGCTGATGGCTTTCCTGTGGCGGGAAAGACACACTGACAATGCCCTGTTTAACTTGAAATTTTTCGAATTGCGTGAGGTGCGGGTGGCCCTGCTGACGAATTTGATCGTCGGCTTTGGGCTGATCCTCATGGTGGCTGGCGTGCCGCTCATCATCAACCTGCGCACGGTCTTTTTACGGGGTGAAAGCCTGCTGACGGGCGCACTGCGGGCCGGGATCATGCTCTCGGCGATGACGGTACCGCTGATCGTGGCGGTGCTGGTTGGCGAACGTCGCTACCGGCGCGTGGGCGCGGCCATCCCGGTCACGTTCGGATTGGCGGTGGCGCTGCTCGGATTCGTGGCGGCCAGCCAGTGGACGTATACCACCCCGAACGCCGGCATCGCCCTGCCGCTGGCCCTGGTCGGGATCGGCCTGGGCATGACCATCGGCCCCTTGAGCCTGGTTGTGGTGGATGCGGCGTACCCGTCCGAGCGCGGGCTGGCCGTCTCGCTGGTGCTGATGATGCGCCTGCTGGGGATGACCTTCGGCACGCCGCTGGCCGCCTCGCTGACCCTGAACCTAGCAAACCAGTGGGCCACCGAGCGTACAGCCGATATGACCACGTTCCACGACATTGCCCGCTCGATGCTGATCCCCCCGATGGCGACTGACGCCCTGGCGCGGGTCATGCTGGCGGGCGTGGTGGCCTG
>DATGFK010000113.1:0-3780 GCA_035309185.1 Aggregatilineales bacterium | reverse complement strand
TCTAGGATCACAGTTTGTGTCCACGAGCGCCGCCACGGGAATATTGAGCGCGTTGGCTTCCTTGACGGCAGTATGTTCACGGCGTACGTCTACCACAAATAGGATTTCGGGCAGGCGAGTCATGAAGCGCAGGCCGCCAAGGCGGACTTGCAGCTTTTCGATGATACGGTCGCGGATCAGGCGTTCTTTCTTGGTGACGATGGCCGCCTCGCCGCTTTCCCGCTCCGCCTCAAAGCGCTTGAGCTGCTCGATACGTTTGCGGATCGTCGTCCAGTTGGTGAGCGTGCCGCCCAGCCAGCGCTGGTTGACGTAAGGCATCGAAGCGCGTTCGGCTTCCTGCTGGACGGTCTCCTGCGACTGGCGTTTGGTGCCGACGAACAGCACAACGCCACCGTTGGCGACCACGTCGCGAACGACTTCATAGACTTCTTCGAGGCTGGTGAGCGTTTGCTGAAGGTCAATGATGTGGATGCCGTTACGCTCGGTGAAGATGTACGGCTTCATCTTGGGATTCCACTTCTTGGCGCGGTGGCCGAAGTGGACGCCCGTCTCCAAAAGCGATTTCATGGAGACAATAGACATGATGTTTGGTTCCTCCTAGAACGTGTTGTTTCGACCATACCTTTCAACCTCCACCACCACCCTGCGAAAGAGCGCAAGGCACACGGGCGAAGTCCAGGTATGTGAGATTTGATGAGCCGGTTGATCCGGCTACCGACCCCGCAGTTTACCACACCAGGCCAACGCCCACAAGGGCCAAGTGGGCAAAAAATGGCGTGATCTTCTTTTGCCGCGCCGTTCAGGATTGCGCAATCAAACAGTCGAACGCTTTAGGCGAAGGGGAAGGAATCCACCGGAAGGTCGTTACTGGGTTCCCTCTCGCCCGCTTGGCGGGCGAGAGGGTCAAGGGGTGAGGTCAAGCGCGTTGCCAGATTATCTATCTCTACCTGGCACTGTCGGCTAAACGGCACGGGAAGCGGGAAGCTTACACCCCCTGCTGATCCAGCCAGTTCAGGGCGTAGTCAGCCAGCTCTTCCCAACCTTTCTGCGCGAAGCCGTAATGTGTGCGGCCAGGCCATTCCTTGAAATCCGTCTTTGATGGCGACACCTTATATTTTGCGAAGTTCGCTTGGTTCAGAGACGCGGGAACAATGTGATCCTGTTCACCGGCATAGATAAGCAGCGGCGCGTGCGCCTTTTTGAAATCCACATGGGCGCTCTTGCTCAGTACGCCGCGCGCGATCCGCAGCGATTCGGGCGGAACCTGCGCATAAGCGCGCTGCTGTTCGTCGAGCGGCAGGCCATTCACAAAGGCGTACTGAAAGGCTTCAAAGGGCATCATGTAAGGACGCGATGATGGATTCAGCATGTTGAGAACAGGCCAATTGCCCTTGATAAATGACCACTTTGCGCTGATCAAGCCCTGGGGCGGGGCGGGGTCAATGGCAACCGCCGCCGCAAGCAGATCGCGCTGCAAGAGGATCTGAGCCATCAAGCCGCCAAGCGAATGCCCGATCACCACCGGTTTTTCGTCAAGCGCATGAATCGCTTCGACGTGCTTGTTGATCACGTCGTCCAGCGTAAGCTGTCCTAACTTTGGATCGGGATTTGCCTGGCGCAGCACTTCGACGGATTGGTCACGCAGAGGCCAGGGTACCGCAATACACTTGTAGCCTTTATTCCCCAGGTAACTCACCCACTGATCCCAGCAGCGGTAAGTCATAAACAGGCCGTGGATGAAAACAATTGTTTTAGTTCGCATCGTGGTTTCTTTCCTTTGGATTTCAGCCGGTCACGGCTGCACATTCATCACGATCCTCATTGTAACCTTGCCTCAAAGGACAAAATGTCCGGTGGCGGCTCCGAGCGCACTCAGGGGGTGCCCAGTGGCAGCAAGCCGATTTCAGCAAAGATGGACTGGCTCTGCTCGTTGGCAGGCAGGAATGCAATAATCTGCGGAAAATCAAACTGGAAATATCCGGCTGAGATGATCAGGGGGCGTATCCAGGCCCGCCTGGACTGGACGCTCAGGCCGGGCAGCGCCGTTTCGACCAGTACGTCGTGGGGCATCGTTTTTACGCTGGCGTCTTCCTCAAATGGCGCATCCAGCCGCACCGTATTCCAATGATACTCAAAACCGGGCAGGGCCAGCAATTGATTGACAAGGCGTTGATACCAGGCTTCAAACTGACAGAGCTGGTTAGCCATCTTAAAGCCGTAGATCGTCTGGCGAGCCATGCGCGTCCAGGATTCCGTATTTTCGATGAGGTTAGGGTACAGCGGAAGCTCAGGATCGAAGAACAGGTGCAGCAGATTGAGTTTTTCAATGGGCACGGCTGCAATTTGTTCGTCTGTGAGATCGTACAGGGTCATGATCTGATCGTTTAGAAAGTGGATGTGCCAGTCACGGTTGATGATCGTGGCGGGCATCATCAGGCTGCGCGCAACCGGTCTGGTAATCGCCAACAGTTCTTCGAGCTTTGTCCCGCTCAAATACGGCGATACCGGGATCGCGTGAGCGGCAATCAGCAGCCGGTTGCGTTCTTCCAGTGTGCAGTTGAGATAATCGGCGATGTCCATGACGACCTCGCGGCGGGGCGGGCGCGTGATCCGTCCCTGCCGCATCTGTTTGTAGCTACTGTAAACCATGTCTTCCATTTCGGTTCGCGTCCAGGTGCGCGGCCCCCAATAATCCTGCTTCCATGATTTATCAGGCTGCAAATTATTGAGCGCCTCTTCTTGTCGGCGGCGGAGGAATTCTTCAACCGCTGTGACAAACTCACGACAATCCGGGTGGACGTGATCGAGGTTCATGTTCGTGTTTCCGCTTGTTCTATTCCGCCCGATCCATTCTCCGCCGCGCTTTCTACCAGCAGACGGCGCAGCACCTTGCCCACGAAGCTCTTGGGCAATTCGTCGCGGAACTCGATGTCCCACGGAACGGCGTATTCTTCGAGGCGGCGCTTGCAGAAAGCGATCAACTCTTCTTTGCTCAGGTGCGAACCGGGCCGTGGCACCACGTAAGCCTTGACGCGCTGGCCGGGCGCCTCCGGGCGATTCAGCCCGACCACGGCGACCTCACGCACGCCGGGATGCTCATACAGCACTTCCTCCACGTCTCGCGGATAGACCTGGTATTTGCCCGCCAGGATCATCTCCTTCTTGCGACTGATGATCTGGAAATAGCCATCTTCATCCATGCGGGCGATGTCGCCGGTCAGTAGCCAGCCGTCCGCCGTGAGCGCCTGTGCGGTCTCATTGTCCCGCCGCCAGTAGCCCATCATGACCTGCGGACCGCGCACCGCCAGCTCTCCGATCTGCCCAGGCGGGAGCGGAACAATCGTGCTGGCCCCGGTCAGGTCTACGATCCGGGCCTCTGTTCCGGGCAGCGGAATGCCGATACTGCCGACCTTGCGTAGGCCATTGAGCGGGTTCGCGTGCGTCACCGGGCTGGCTTCGGTCAGCCCGTAGCCTTCGACCAGCCGCCCGCGAGTCAGCTTCTCGAAGGATTCCTGCACCTCGACTGGCAACGGGGCCGCGCCGCTGATGCAGGCCTGGATGCTGGAGATACCGAAATTCCGCACACGCGGAAACTGGTTGATCGCCATATACATTGTCGGCACGCCGGGAAACAGCGTCGGGCGATGGCGTTGGATCATAGGCATTAAGCTAAAGGGCCTGAGCAAGAATAAGTGCAAGGGTAGAAGGATGTTTGCGCCGTTTTTGCTTGAGGGCCAGGTGTAAGAGTTGGCGATGAAGGGCTTGGAAGAAGCGAGTCCA
>DATGFK010000112.1:0-3656 GCA_035309185.1 Aggregatilineales bacterium | reverse complement strand
AACAAATACCTGTTTCCGGGCATCAGTGGCCCGGAGGTGATTGACCTCTCGCACTGGTTGGGCGCGTTGATCACCAGCTACGCGATCATCGGCACGTTGGGGATTACCCCGGTACGCAGGCTGATTGATCGCGCAGCGGCGATGGTCAAAACGCCCAAATTGTGTATCGCGATGGTCATGGCTTACGGCAGCACCGACGTTTCCGGGCTGTATGTAGATACGCCGGAAGCAGCCTGGACTGAGGCTGCGAACCTGTCCGCAAGATTGCACATCCACTACTCGGATCACCCCTATACCCGCGTGCTGTCGGTGATGCCCAAGATGTACGACGACATCTGGACGGCGGCGAAGGGCATGTATAAGATGGAGCCGGTCATTGCCGACGGCGGCGAAGTGATCATCTACGCGCCGCACATTACCGAATTCAGCTACACGCATGGCGAACTCCTGGCAAAGATCGGCTACCATGTGCGGGATTATTTTGTCAAGCAGTGGGATCGCTTTAAGGGCTATCCTGGCGGAATCCTGGCCCACAGCACGCACCTACGCGGCATCGGCACCTACGATCTCGCGACAGGCGAGCATCCCCGCATCCAGGTCACGCTGGCGACGGGAATCTTGGCGGAACGCTGTGCTGCGCACAATCTCGGCTATCTAGACCCGGCGAGCGTGAATCTTGCCGAATGGGAAGGCCACGAGGACGAGGGAATCCTGGTCGTGCCGAAAGCGGGCGAAGTGCTGTACCGCCTGCGGGGCGAATAGTTATTATGCCAAACACCGGGCGCACGCCTGGGTGCGCCCCTATGAGTGGATTTCCTCTGTAAGAGTCGATCCATAGGTCGGTCCGCGTCGCAAAGGATTAATCGCGATTAGACAATACATCAAGCATCTGTTTGATGTCGTTTCCTGCCTTCACTATTTTGCCAATCCACTCACTTAAATCTGCTGGAAACTCATTATTTGCCGCACGGCTAGTCTGCTGAATTAAAGTTGCGTATCCTCGTATGGTCGCGAGTGGCGTAGTGATTTCACTCGTTAGCACAGCGAATTTTTGTTCTGGCGGAACATTTCGATACGCTTCCAATCCCCGATAGTTGGTCATATAGATATCCTGGGTCACATTGCGAGTTAATTTTTCTGTTATGGCGTTGGCGACACGGTTGCAAAGACTTTGGGCGTCGGCGTGAGCGTCGAAGTCGGGCTGGGCGCATTGCCCGGCAGCGCCACGCGGATGGCCCGCAGGGCGATCATCTTCGAGACGGGCAGCAGATCAATTGATAGCGGGCCATCCTTCGTCCCGGAAATAGTGACGGTCTCGTTTCCTACGACGTTACCTGTGAACGGGTCCCACAGATCAACGCTGTACATTCCTGGCGGCATGGCATCCACGCGGACGCTGGCTGTCACGGACTTCGGTTCGACTCCCCTGGCGACATTCTCCCAGGTGTAATCCCGATGTTGCAGCCAGGCCACGAAGATTCCATTGCTGCGATCAGCCAACGCCACGGCCCGCAGCGGCGCAATGTAGCGTTCAATCTCGACTGAGTCAATTTGCAGGAAGTCCGGGCCAATGTTGTCTAGCACGACGCTATGCTCTCCCGCACTGATCGGCACCGTCAGCGAAACCGGTTCGCTGCGCGGCGAGAGCAGCAGTGAAGCCGCCGTCTTGCTGTCCACAATAATCACCAGCCGCGCCGCGTGAGTATCGGAAACGTGGCGGACGTTGACGGTCAGCGTTGTGTCCACCGGCGGCGTGATGATGTATTTTTGCGGCTGGCTGAGCTGCGTGCTGTAGGTCACACCATACAGATAGGACGACGTGCTGCTGATCGGCGGAACGACACCATCTGGCGTCACGCGGAAGGTCACGTCCGGCGCTTTTGGCCCTCCATAAGTCCCGTTATAGCCTGATAGCTTGATCCCGGCGTAATCTACATTCTGGTCGCCGACGACGGAAGCGCCTACAGGCTGAAGGTTGCTCGTATTCCAGGGAATTCCCTGCGTGAAGGCAGCCAGGGGCGCGAACATTCCTGTTAAATCCTGGGGAAATAGATAAGTATCCCACCACCAGCTTGTGCCGCTGCCACCCGCGCCGGACAGGGCCGAGGCCCACATCGTCTCGCGCACGTGAACGCCGGTCGGGTCGTCGGCAGTCGGCTCGAACCACGGGTTCAGCGAGAATTCGCTGAGTACAACCGGGCGATCCGCACTACCGAGCACAGACCCAAGCGCGTTGAGCGTTCCACTGACCTGGTCGGCAGCCGGCTCAATCGGGCGGCGCTGATAGTAGCGTACCTGGAAAAAGTCGAGGACTGCTTTGTCCAGCAGTGCGGATTTGCTGCTGTCGCGCAGCCCCGCAGTAATTGGATGCTTGTACGGGTCTATCGTTCGCAGGTAGTTGACCGTATCGTGCAGCCAATCGGCGGGCGCATCGGGGGTGCTCAAGGCGATATGATCGAGTTGATCGATCATGTCCCAGGCGAAGATACTCGTGCTGTAGCCCCAACGGGCCACCACATAACGCAGCCGCCGCTTGAACAGATTGCGGCCCTGGTCAGTCTCGAAGAACTGTCCTGGAGAAGCCAGCGGCCCGCCCAGCGCGCCGTTATAGGGATTCTTCGACCAGTCGGCAGAGGTATCCGGGCGGGCCGGCGTCGCAGGCGGATTGACCGGCAGGCCGGTGAAGGTTGTGAAGCCCTGGTACCACACCAGTACGATCTCGAGCGCGATGTCCTGATCCTCTGCGCTCCGCACAATGCTATCCAGCTTCCACGAGTCTTCCTGCGCAGAGACGTAATTGCCAACGGGCGCACGCCAATCCAGACCGATAAACCACGGAACATCCACATACAACCGCGCATAGTTCGCACCGGCGTCATGAAGCTTCTTCAGCCAGCTTAAGTAACCTGTGGTGCCGTTCGCTCCGTCCCACGACCAACCCAGGTTTATGCCGACGGGGAAGTACGGCGCACCGCTGTCGAAGCCAAAGTAATGCGGATTCTTGCCCACATGAATAAAGCCTGCATTCTTGGAAGGCGAAACCACAACAGCACCGCGAGAAATCGTGCGGCGGGAAATCGTGTCCTGCTCCTGGACGGCGTATGTCCAGTTGCCGACGATGTTGGGGCTGAAACGTACCCGCCAGCCTGCATCGCCCACTGGCTTGATGGAATCATCCGAGCAATTTTGCGTGCAGCTTGACTGGTAGGGCTGCATCCAGAAGCCCGGCACCGTGATCTTGCCGCCGTTGGGCGCAGTGAATTCGACCTCAACGTCAATCTGGTTGGGATCGAAGGCATTGCTGACCGATCCGGTGATGGGCAAGGTCGTTTCAAACAGGCCGTACTGGGGGATACTGCCGCCCTCGACGGGCTGCGTGGGTATAGGCGTATTGGCCGCGTTAATCGCTTCGGTCTTGTGCTCACCCATCACGGTCAGAATCGCCAACGTCGCGATGACGATGAGCGCAAGGTAACGGTTGCGGTTTTGCATCGAGCCAGTTTATCCTTAGCGTATCATGGGCAGCGGGCACTACACATTCTGGCTAGCAAGTGTACTGCGACTGTCGCCCCTCTGCTACGCACTGACTGATATAGAGCACGGAGACTGACTATGAACCTGTCGGCGGAAGCCTTCCAGCAGCAAATCTACCCTCG
>DATGFK010000111.1:0-17354 GCA_035309185.1 Aggregatilineales bacterium | reverse complement strand
CTGCCGAAGAGCGCCCCGGCTGGAAGCTGGGGGATAAAGTGTGGGTCACTCCGCTCAAGGCTGAGGGGGAAATCATCGAACTCGGGGCAACCGAGGCCGAAATCAGCATCGGGCGGCTGCGCGTGCGCGCCAAGCTCGACGAACTGGATCGCAGATCCAATGCCGAACGCAAGGCGAACAAAACGACTCAGCCAAAAGGTTCCAGGCGCGAAAAGGCCGCACGTGGTACTCTCGACCCGGCGCGCGAGGACCGGGAACCGGCAGCGCCACGGGCACCATCGCCCGGCCTGGAACTCGATCTTCGTGGTACACGT
Organism: Aggregatilineales bacterium; assembly: GCA_035309185.1. GTDB lineage: Bacteria > Chloroflexota > Anaerolineae > Aggregatilineales > UBA2796 > DATGFK01. The sequence continues at coordinate 17,040 of DATGFK010000111.1, read as the reverse complement.
GTTGAGGATGCCGTCGGGCAGGTGGACAATTACCTGGATGCAGCATACATGGCTGGACTACCTTTCGTGCGCATTATTCACGGCAAAGGGACAGGCGCGCTGCGCCAGGCGATCCGTGAGGCGCTGCACGGCCACCCGCTGGTCAACAGCTTCGAGCGGGGCGATGACAAGGAAGGCGGCGACGGGGTAACGGTAGTTCAGCTTGCAAGTAGTCATTGAGGCAGCCAGGTGCGCAGCATTTCCGCGCCCCGGCTCTAGAAAGGCTTGAGCCAGGAATCCAGCCAATCATAGGCGTTGTTGCGCATGTGTATGTCGAATGTGTCCGAGCCATGATAGCGGAAAAAGCTCAGGCGGTTCTCGGTGCCTTGCGCTTCATAGACACGCAGCGCTTTCTGATAGATTTCAGCGGTGTCCGTATTCAGGGCGTCGCCATCGGCCATTGATAGCAAGAATGGGCGCGGGGCGATCATCCCCAGGATGTGGTGCATGTCGGCCACCTGCATCAAGCGCGGCACGACAAACTCGACCTGGAACCAGTCCCCGCGCCTGATCTGCTGCCGGTAAGTCACCACGCCGCCGTGCGAAACCGCCGCGCGGATGCGAGGGTCCATCGCGGCTGACCACATTGCCATCGCGCCGCCGAATCCGTGCCCCATGAAGCCAATGAAGCGCAGGTCAACTTCGGTGCGGGTCTCCAGGTAATCCAGGCCACGGCTGATGTCCCAGATAGCCTTGCGCAGCAAAGTTTCGCCCCGCAACAGACGCAACGCAAGTTGATTGAAGCTGTAGGCCAGGTCGTAACCGTCGCCATCGCTTTCGGCAGAGCGCCGCTCGCCAAATCCCAGCGCATCCGGCGCAAAGACGACGTAACCGCGCCTAACCAATTCCAGGCCAATGGCATGTGACGGGTCGCCCGTGATGCCGACGATCTCGTCCTTGCCAATCTTGAAGCGGTTTTCGTGCCGGTGCAGCACAACAACGGCAGGGACAGCCGAAGTCAGGTCATTGGGCACCAGGAGATAGGCGTAGCCCCAATCTCCTGGACTGACCTGATACTTGACGTGTTCCCGGCGATAGCCTTCGCATTGCGCTACCTCGATGATCTGCGGTTCGAGCGGGCAAGGATCGGGTGGCGCGCCCAGGACGGACACAATGGATGAGCGAAAAGTGCCAGTTTGATGTGCTTGCATAAGTTCAAAATGACTGGAATCAATGAAAGATTATCGAGCCAACCTGCAATGAGTATAGCTGACTCTTCATTTAAGAACAGTCATGACGCTCTGAAGAACTTCGAGGGCCGTCAGGTTGCGCATTGTAAAGCCAAATTGCAGGTGTGCCGCGTCAAAGGCTGTTGCGTTCTGATCCGGCGGTACGCTGGGATGGATGCCATCATTGCTGATCCCGTTGGCGGGCAGATTGACCATTGCCAACCAGTAATTCCATAGGGGCGCACCGTGATTGATCGCCACTCGGGCGATGGCCTGGTTATAGGCTTCCACGCGATCTTGCAGGGCTGGATCGTCGCGCCGGTAGGGGATGGTGCTGACGATGGGCACGACGTAATGGGCTTCGATGGCCGTCAAAACGTGGTCAAGGGTCATGCTGAAGCGGTAAGCGTTGTTGTCGAGCAGATCATTGGTTCCGATCATAACCAGCGCGATGGATGGGCGGGTCACGCGGAGTTCGCAATCCAGAGGCGTTTCGTTCGGCTTGCAGACGCTGGGGTCGGCCTTTGCTGGATCAAGCAAGTCTGCGGCTTTCCATCCGCCGTGGGCCGCCAGACTTACGTCATAGAACGAGTTACCAACGCGCGTCGGATCCTTTGAAAAGAAGCCGACCGCACCGGACAGGGTTCCATAAGTGCCCAGGTTCAGCTTGCCTTCGGCAATGGGCGCCAGGAAATAGCGCCAGGAGGTGATGCTATCGCCAATTTTAGAGAACACATCGGCGCGGTTCCCCAGACGGATCCCACGCCGCACGACATAAGCCGTTTGCGCGCCGACCCAACCAGACATGGATGGCACAATGGGCAGCGCCTGTATATTGAGCGCAGAATGTAGACCGTTGGCTGATGCCGGTGGAACAAATGCCCCAAGCGATAAAATGACAGTCAGCAGAAAAACACTAATGATTGCCTTGCGAACCATAAATCTAACCCTCAAATATTCCCCTACAAAATTGCGAGGCCAGCTTCAGTGTGGGCGGTGCGGCCAAATTTAGCCTACAACGATAGGCTTTGCCTGTCAAGCCGCATTTGCCGTGTAGGGAAAATTCGAGAGTTAACCTGGGCGGATTCCACATCTCTGACGTGAGAGTCAATGTAAATGCGCATGGGGTGTGTTTGCTGCACACCCCATACTTTTCCCCCCACCTCAGGCTGTGGTGGGCGCGTCGCCGGCCGGTGGGGTCGGTTTGGATTTTTCCTCGCCTTCTTCGTCCCACCAGGGGCCGAAGCACCAGCCATGCCGCCAGAAACGGCGTTCCCAGCGCTCCCAGGCTTTCCCCTCGTAGCGAAGCCGTTGGCGACGCAGCCGGTGTTCCGCGAGTTCGTGGAGCCGCTCCTTATCGGCATTCACTTCGAAGCGAATGCCGTTGTCGGTGTTCACCATACGAAATTCAAATAGTGGTTTGTCGCTCATCGTTTTGATTCCCTTTCCTTGTGAAGTCAGATTTCCTGTCCATCGGGTTTTGATTCGCCGTCGCCGTAATCCATGTCTCCCGCGTCCGGCTCCTCATCTTCTGGCGCTGTGTCGCCGCCCATATCCTGCGTAAGCTTCTTCAATACGGCGATGGCTTCGTCGAGCTTGGGCACGACAAACGCCTTCAACCGGGACAGTTCCTCTTTTCCTGTGTCAGTCACACGGTAGATTCGGATCGTGCGTTTCTGCGGGTCTTCCCATGATCCTTCAATCAGATGCTGCTGCTCTAATTCGGTCAGCAAAGGATAAATTGCACCAGGATTGGAGACCCATTGCCCGCCGGTGCGATTCGCAATGATCTCCATGATTTCATTGCCGTAGCGAGGCTTATCGGCGACAAGGTGCAGTACGTACAGGGGCAGCAGCCCACCACCTTTGCTCAGTACATTGGCAACAAATGGGTTGAACGAAGCCATGCCCTGGTGCCAGGGACTAAAGCGCCTCCCGCCGAAAATCCAATGTCCCTCAGGCCAATCCCCCATGAAGGCGTGAAAAAACTCGCGCCAGACCTGGAGCATTTCAGCGGTGGAGAAGAAGTCGGCCTCCAGGCCGAGTCCGGTTTGGCCGTGCCAGCGCCGCTTCTGTTCATCTTTCCAGTCGCGCCAGAAATCGCGGCGTTCCTTGCGTTCAAATTTGCGTTCTTTGCGCAGAATTCTTCTTTCGATCCGCCGCCGATCCCGATCATCCAATGCTTTCCTCCTATATCGGGAAAGTGGGAACCTGACCCTCGTGGTCAATTTCCTTCGGTTAAACTATATTGAGTTCAATATAGTTGATTTCATTATAGAACGAAGGGCTGGCCCTGTCAATGCCTCAAAATTGTTTCGGTTTTCCATTTTCGGGAATCGATAAAAACATTAATCGCATCTTGAGATTTCCTTGAGATTGTTTTGCTAGGATAGGTTGAATCACAGGGAGAGAAACAAGTATGTCACAAACTGACTCCGGGCTTGAGCGTAGATCGCCTCCCGGTACGCCACGCTGGGTAAAAGTATTCGGGATCATGATTGTCGTACTGGTGGTACTATTCGCCATCTCGCACCTGGCCGGGAACGGGCATGGCCCAATGGAACACATGCACATGCCACCCACACAGCAGGGGATGCCAATGCCATGACCCCTGGCCTACGTAAGTTTGCGCTCAGTATACACTTGACGGCATCTGTGGGATGGATCGGCGCGGTAATTGCTTACCTGGCCCTCGGCATCACGGCCATGACGAGCCAGGATTCCCAGACTTTGCGTGCTGCCTGGTTCTCGATGCAATTGATCGGCTGGGATGTTATCGTCCCGTTGGCTGTCACCTCACTGGTGACCGGGATTATCATGTCATTGGGGACGGCGTGGGGCCTGTTCCGCCATTACTGGGTCTTATTCTCGCTGGTGCTTACCATTTTTGCCGTCGTGGTGCTCCTTCAGCACATGCAGGACGTGAACTACTACGCAGCAATAGCGATTGGAACGCCCGCCGCCACTACCGGCGGATTGCGCGGCGAATTGCTCCACGCGAGTCTTGGCCTCCTGGTGTTGCTCGTGATCCAGGTGTTGAATATCTATAAGCCACGGGGCATGACCGCTTACGGCTGGCGCAAACAGCAGGAGCAGCGTGCAGGGCGTACCGCATCAGGCGCGGCAGTTGGCGAGGGGAGTTAGACTCAGAACGCCACCGTCGGAAATCGGCTGGGATGTCATGAGTTGCAGTAATGGCAAACGAAACCGTTCTTGTCGTTGACGACGACAGAGAGATCGTCAAAATTCTACGCGGTTATCTGGAGCAGGCCGAGTTTACGGTGCTAACAGCCTATGACGGCACTTCGGCGTTGCAGGTCTTACGCGGGGAACGCCCGGACTTGCTTTTACTTGATCTGATGCTGCCAGACAGGGATGGATGGGCGCTCACCCGGCTGATCCGTGCCGACGCCTTGCTGCTGACTACCCCCATCCTCATGATCACGGCACGAGTCGATGATGCCGACAAAATCGTGGGCCTGGAACTGGGAGCCGACGATTACATCACCAAACCTTTCAATGCGCGAGAAGTAGTCGCGCGCGTGCGGGCGATGATACGCCGTACCCAATTGGATCGCCAAACGAGAACGGAGATGTACGCCGCCGGTGATCTGCGGCTCGATGCCTTTCAACATACGCTGACTGTTCGCGGCGAAAACGTCGAATTAACACTGACAGAATTCAAGTTGCTGCTGAAGCTTATGGCGAATCCCGGCCACACCTTCAGCCGGGAAGAATTGTTGGAAACGGCCTTCGGCAATGGCTATGAAGGGTTTGGACGTACCCTGGATACCCATATTGGCAATTTACGCAAAAAGATCGAACCCGACCCCAAGAATCCGATCTATGTACAAACCGTCTACAGCGTTGGGTATCGCTTCAAGCTGGAGAGCAACCGAAAGACATGACACGTTTTTGGGTGCGTCTGAGTGTGATTGTCTCCTTCGTCGTCCTCGCTTCGCTGTTACTGTTTTTGGTGCTCATCCGTCTGTTCGAGTTTGGCGCGCCAATTCGCCTCGAGCAAAGCCAACCCTTCACGGATCAGGGCGCAGAACACTTGTCCCATTTTCTTCTGATCGGTGCAGTCTGTGCGTTTAGCGGCGTTGGGGTCGGCGTGATTGCCAGTCGGCAGATCAGTCGTCCCATTACCGAGCTAGTCAAAGCGGTAAGAAGGGTCGGCGCGGGAGAACTGGGCTATCAAGTCACCCTCCGTAGCCACGCCCTGGAGTTCGATCTGCTCTCAGAAGCTATCAATCGGATGTCCCTCGATTTACAGCATGGGGAAGTGCTGCGACGTAATTTGATGGCCGACGTATCTCATGAATTACGTACACCGCTGACCATCCTGGAGGGCCATCTTCGGGCTGCGCTTGACCATGTCTATGCGCTGGATGAATCGGAAATCGCGACCCTGTATAGCCAGACCCACCACCTCATTCGGCTGGTGGATGACTTGAATCTCCTGGCCCAGGCTGAGGGCCGTCAACTCCCGTTGGAGTGTATACCAACGGATATAACGCACACTGTTACCGAGATTATTGAAAATTTCACGTTGGCCGCCGAAGAAAAAGGGATCGCCTTGCGACTCGACATTCAAGACAACATTCCTCTGGTGAAAGTAGATGTCGTAAGAGTACGCCAGGTGCTGACCAACCTGCTGGATAACGCGCTGAGATTTACGCAATCAGGCGGTCAAATCACCCTTCATCTTGAGCATATGATAGATTGTCTGACTATTTCTGTAGCAGATACCGGAGACGGCCTCCCCGCAAAGGAGATCGCTCACGTCTTTGATCGTTTCTACCGGACAGATAGCTCACGGTCACGCTCCAGCGGTGGATCGGGGCTTGGGTTAGCTATCGCCAAGGCGCTGATTGAAATCCAGGGGGGAACGATTGCTGTGAGTTCTGAGGGGGAACAACGCGGCGCTACTTTTACGATAAGCATTGCTTCATCGTCTCAGGTGAGGGAGACGGTTGAATGTTCTACACGATAACAAACAATAACCCAATAAGGAGTTCGAGTCATGTTGTTTAGAAAGCAGATTCTGATGGTGCTCATCATCCCTTTGGTGATCAGCCCGCTGCCCTTCAACCCTGTACAGGCTCAAAGTAGCAATAAGATTCTGTTGTCCGTTGCCATTCCAAGTGCGTTGACCGATACCTTCAATGGGAAAGTGATCAGCGATTTTGAGGCACCTTACCCGAATGTCTCCGTTCAGGTCGTCTCCAGCAGTCCCACCATCCCTTCGGCAGCGCAGGGTCTGGACGCCCAGTTAGCGGCAGTCTCCCAATATGTCAGTTCTGCGGACGTGTTGTTTGTCGATTCCAGCCGGATTTCGGTGGAAGCTACCCGCGGTGGTTATTATCTCGATCTGGCCCCGCTTGTCGGCAGTGACAAGACCTTGAACACGGATGACTTTTATCCCGACGTATGGTCAGCTTTTCAATGGGATAAAGGTTTTTGGGCGCTACCTGCCGCCGCCAATACCATTACAATGGCCTATAAAGCCTCCGCGTTTGACAGCGCCGGGATTGCCTACCCGTCGGATCAATGGACGATCTCTGATTTCGACACCGCTATCCGTAAGCTGGCGGTGAAAGATCCTTCCGGGAAAATCATCACGCCTGGGTTGGGCGCCTCGCCGTCGTCACTGGCTCTGCTGTTTCGCGGCCTGGCAAACAATAACTTTTACGATTCCACCAGTGTCCCAAATTCGCCTCAGTTCGGTAATGGCGCTATCTCTGACATTCTGAACACATGGGCAAAACTGGACTCAAAAGGGTTAGTCTCCAATAGTGTTGCGGTCATGGGGCCTAACCAACCGCCGATGATCATCAACAATACGCTTCAGTCACTCTTACCGAACATCACTGTGGATGCCAACCAGCGCAATACTGGCGTCCTGTTGCCAGGTGGCAAGGCTGGACTGAACGTACAAGGTTACGCAGTCAGCGCGGGAACTGAACATCCCGATCTAGCCTATGCCTTCGCCAGATATCTCACCAACCGCGCCGACGTCAGCGCCCAGGCTGTCTCGCCAGCACGCAAGAGTCTGGCTGGAAGCGGGGTCATTGGCAATGCCGCTGGCCTGAACGTCAAAGTCCCAGCGGAAGTTCAAAGCCTGGTCAGTCAAGGTATTTCGAACGGGATTATATTGGCTGACCTGCGCTACGCCGATTATCTCGCTATTGCTGTGAAAGAGATTGAGGCGAAAACCGATCCCCAGATCGCACTGAATGATGCCGAAGCGCAGGCTGTCACGAATGTCAAAGCCGCCGATACCCGGCGCGCCACGCTCAAAGTTGTCATAACCGAACCACAACCGCAGGTGTCCAGCGTGAACGGGAAAGGAGTTCTGAATTTCGGCGTCTCGTCCTTTCAGAATCCGCTCCCGCAGCAAGATAAATGGAATGCCTTGATCAGTGATTTCGTGGCGAATGATCCCCAGGTTGGGGAAATCAATCTCAGTGCCGTACAAGCAGGCCAGAGGGTGAACCCGTCCACGATGATGAATGGGAAGTTCGATTGCTTTTACCTGCCGACGAACGGTGTACCCGGCGCGCCACTGGATCAACTACTCCCGCTCAATCCACTGATGGCGTCTGACAGCACATTCGACAAGAACGACATAATCGGCAATAGCCTGGCACAGCTTACGCAGGATAACAAAGTCTGGGCGATGCCCATTGTGATTACACCCACAATCCTGAAATATGACCCGCTGCGTTTCAGTCAGGCCGGACTCCCCGCGCCAGAGAATAACTGGACGGTCAATCAGTTTACCGACGCCTTGAAAGCGTTACACAGTGATACAAAAGCCCCGGCGCCGTTCATACCCATCAACAGCGGCGGTTCATATCTATTTATTCTGATAGCAGCCTACGGTGCGCTGCCGCTCGACTATCGTGTCAATCCGGTTAAGATTGACTATACCAGTGACGCCAGCGAGACCGCCATCAAACAGGTGCTCGACCTGGCGAAGAACAACTACATCCAGTACACGCCGCTTGGAGGGATGAATGTTGACTTTGGCCCTGCTAACGTTGGAACAGTTCCAACCATCCTCAACACGACCCTCAATGGGTTTAGCGTCCCGGTGACTTTCGGCAACGCGACCTCTGATCCCACGCAGAGCTATAAATGGGTCATGTACCCCAAGGGGAATCAATTTACCGGGATGTCGTATGACATCGGCACTGTCTACATTGATGCAAGTGCCAGGAATCCCGATGCCTGTTATCGCTGGATCAGCAGGCTCGCCAGGCACCCCGAACTGTTCAGTGGAATGCCTGCACGCCGCTCCCTTATCAGCGATTCGACCATCGCCGCCATCAATGGGCCAGATTTGACGGCAGCCTATCAACAGATCGCCACCACCCTTCAAGACCCGAACACAGTATCGTTCCCATCGCCATTTAGTGCGCTGACAAATCTCCCTGCGTACACCTACCAACATTGGCTGTTCCAGGCGTTCGATAATTACGTGCTGCACGATGGCGATCTCAATGCGGGCCTGAAGGATGCCGAAAGCAAGAGTAAGGGCGTGCAAGGCTGTCTACAAAGCGTGCCGCCGCTGGATCGCACTTCTCCAGACACTATGCGTCAATATCTCCGATCCTTAAGTCTATGTGTGGGGAAAGTTGACCCGGTTTTGGGCGCGGCTTTCGGCTTTATGTCGGGGCGGTGATCCTGGCAGTGCTCTCAGACAACGAGAGGCGTGGAGATATCTATATCTATCCACGCCTCTTGTAATTCGTTCGCGAGATTCCTGCCGCGAAAATGGGTCGCCGGGAGTTTCTGAAGGGTTATCGCGGCGCTACTTTAGCGTATTCGGCCTTGCGTGGTTGCCCGTCGAGCGTTTCCAGCCCGGACTGATCGCCTGCAATATACGCTTCGGTGAGGCGGCGGGCTACGTCGTCCGGATACTGGATCGGTGGAGTCTTCTTGAAGTAACTGGAAGGCGCAACCAGCGCACCGCTCAGGCCACGATCCAGGCCAAGCTTTGCACAGCGCAGGGCGTCAATCACCACGCCCGCACTGTTAGGGCTATCCCACACTTCCAACTTCAGTTCGACATTCAGTGGCACGTCCCCGAAGGTGCGGCCTTCCAGGCGGATATGTGCCCACTTGCGATCCGTCAGCCAGGGAACGTAATCGCTGGGGCCAATGTAGACGTTCTTTGGCTCGACAGGATACGGCAACTGGCTGGTCACGGCGTTGGTCTTGCTGATCTTCTTGCTTTCCAGACGGGAACGATCCAGCATGTTGTAGAAATCGGTGTTACCCCCGACATTGAGCTGGCTGGTACGTTCCAGGTGAACGCCACGATCATTGAATAGATTGACCAGCGTGCGATGGACAATGGTCGCTCCTACCTGGCTCTTGATGTCGTCACCGATGATGGGCAAGCCTCGCTCGGCAAACTTTTTCTGCCATTGCGGATCGCTGGCAATAAAGACGGGGATACAGTTGACGAACGCGCAGCCTGCGGCCAGGACTTGCTCGACGTAGAAGCGGGTGGCCTGTTCGCTGCCAACGGGCAGGTAATTGATCACCACATCCGTCTTTGTATCCCGAAGGAGTTTAGCAAAATCCACCGGCTCAGCGGGCGATTCGTTGATCAAGTGCCGAAGGTAAGTGCCCAGGCCGTCGAGCGTGGTGCCGCGCATCACCGGCACGCCGAGATCGGGCACGTCGCTGAATTTGATCGTGTTATTTTGACCGGCCCAGATGGCCTGACTTAAATCCTTACCGACTTTGTCCGCATCTACGTCTATGGCAGCCGAAAACTCAATATCTCGAATGTGATAGCCGCCCAGTGCAACGTGCATCAGGCCGGGAATATCGGCGTTCTCTTCGGCATCCCGGTAAAAATGGACGCCCTGGATCAGGGATGAGGCGCAGTTCCCTACGCCGATAACGGCAACACGGATCTTCTTGCCCACGAGAATCCTCCTTGGATCAACTGACACAGATCAAACTGGAATGGAAACCGCATGAGTTTAACCGCCAGTTGGCCTGTGACCAAGTAAAGATTCCGGAATCGGCTATTGGGAATGCTGCAAACAGCGGCCAGACGCTTTATGTATCGCTATAATCGCACTGTTTTGAGTGAACGGTCACGCAGCGAGGAGAAAATCCTATGCGTATTGGCTTGCAAATTCCAAAGTTCACCTGGCCCGGCGGTGATGCCGGGATCGCAACCCGGCTGGCGGACATCGCCAGGACTGCCGACGAGGGCGGGTTCTACAGCTTGTGGGTCATGGATCACTTTTTCCAGATCAGAAATGTGGGTGAATACACCGAACCGATGCTAGAAAGCTATACCACCCTGGGCTATTTAGCCGGTCTGACGAAGAAGGCGCGGCTTGGCACGATGGTGACCGGCGTCATTTACCGGCATCCTGGCATCCTCGTAAAAGAAGTGACAACCCTGGACGTGCTGTCCGGAGGGCGGGCCTACCTGGGGGTCGGCGCAGCATGGAACGAGCAGGAAGCGACGGGCCTGGGCATTCCCTTTCCACCGCTCAAGGAACGCTTCGAGCGCCTTGAAGAAGCGCTCCGTATCGCCAAACAAATGTGGGCGGGCGATACAAAGCCATTCCAGGGCAAATACTATCAATTGGGCGAGCCGGTCAACCAGCCGATGCCCATTAGCAAGCCGCATCCGCCTATCCTGATTGGAGGCATGGGCGAGAAAAAGACCATGCGCTTCGTCGCCAAATATGCCGACGCCTGCAACTTATTTGCCAGGGCAGGACAGGACGTGCTTCAGCAGAGACTGGATTTGATCAAGCGCTACTGCGACGAATATGGACGCTCCCATGACGAGATCGAGCGGACGGCCCTGAGCGGCGCCCACCTTGCGCCCGGACAGATGACGGTGAAGGACGTGATCGCACACTGCCAGGAACTGGCAAAGCTGGGCTTCCAACAGACGATTTTCAACATGCCCAACGTGCAGGACATTAAGCCGCTGGAGACATTCGCCCGCGAAATTATCCCAGCCGTGGCGAATCTGTAGACGATTTGCAGCAGAACAACCCAGTCCGGGGCAAGGTCAAAAGCAGACAATATTTTGAACGATTTTCTGCCCTCAGCGTCATCACCCCGGCCATTGCAAACAATCTGAACATGCCCTTCTGAACCCCACGTTACACTTCGGCAACAATTCAATTACACGCAGTTAAAGTATTTTCACTACGGTGATCGGTGATTGGAAAGCCACAGCCCGATTTGTATTGAGTGTTTGGCAGGATTTGCCATGATTGCGCCATATCAAACTGCGCTTTTGCGAGAGAAAATTGATGTCCTGACGGAATGCAGCGCCAACGCGGCGTTTCTGGTGTTGAGAGATGGATTTAGCGAGTACGAACATGGGCGCACGTTTGTGCTTGAGGCTACACCCTTCATGATTGGACGAGCGCGTACCTGCCAGTTGATCGTGGATTTGCCGGGAGTCTCCCGGCAGCACGCGCAGGTTATTCTCGAAAGGGGACAGGTTTTTGTTGCAGACATGAACAGTGCCAACGGAACCTATGTCAACGGCCAACGCCTGACTTCTGGCGAACGACGGCGTCTCCGGGCCGGGGATAGGATCAACCTCGCAAACATGTGCATGCTGGAACTGGACGATCCTGGCGAGACGGACGGAATGCTACCAGTTGAGCTGCCGCTAGCCGGATTGACTCTGGACGAAAGCGAAACGAAAGTTTGCATCGACGGCAAGCCGCTTGACCCACCCCTCAGCCGCCAACAATTCGTCCTGCTGGCATTACTTGTGAAGAATGAGGGCAAAGTCGTCATGCGCGAGGACATTCGACGCGGGGTGTGGGGAACGCTGGATCAGGTCACGAACCAGACCATTGATGCCCTGAATAACCGGCTTCGGAAACGCCTTGAAGAAGCCGATCCTCAACATCAATATGTCATGACACGCCGAGGATTCGGCTTGATGTTCCGCAATAAACGCGCTGGCTAGTCGGGCAGCATCACTCAGTTTCGTCCGTCGTCAATTTGTCCATGATGCTTCCGCGCTGCCGCCTGCCACGCACCACCAGGTCGTGCAGCGAGTGATCGCTGGCGGCCTCGTCAATCGCCGTGCGCAGTGTGTCGGATTTCTCCAACATCTTTGTAAAATGATCCCGCTGCAACACCAGCAAGATACTCGGCACCAGTGCCTGCGCAGTGGCAGTGCGGTTTACGTCGTTACGCAGGGCCATCTCACCGAAATAATCGCCATCTTCCAGGACGCTTAAAAGCAGTGGGCGATTGCCGCTGGTCGTGTTGATCGCCACACGTCCGCGCACAAGCACGTAAAACTTATCGCCGGGGTTGCCCTCGCTGAAGATCGTCTCGTTCTCTGCAAAGCGCTCCGTGGTGAATTGGCTCGCAAGTTCCGCCAGAAGATCCTGTTCAAGCAGTGAAAACAGCGGGATACTTTTAAGGCGTTCGGGGGTGACGGTAACGTTCTGTTCTCCGATGGTAAAGCCGCTCTGTTTGCGCCACAACTCGGAGTATACCTTGCCATTGGCAATCAGGGATTCGTGACTGCCTTGTTCCACTGCGAAGCCTCCATCCATAACCAATATGTCGTCGGCGTGTTCCGCAATCGCCAGGCGATGGGTGGACATGATCACAGAACATTGATGGCGAATGTTCTGGATCGTCAACAGAATAGCGGCCTCGGTGGCGGGGTCGAGGGCCGACGTCACCTCATCCAGCAGCAAGATCTGTGGACGCCGCAACAGCGCCGCCGCAAGCGCGAAACGCTGTTTTTGGCCGCCGGAGAGGTGCTTGCCCTGGTCATACAGAATGCTGTTATAGCCTTCCGGCAGAGACTCAATAAAGTGATGAATCTCCGCCACACGCGCGGCCTGCTGGACTTCGTCCAGTGTCGCATCTGGCTTGCCGATGCGGATATTGTCCACGATTGAAGCGTTGATAAGCTGCGGCTCCTGGAAAACGATGGCAATCCGCTCGCGCAGCGAGGAAAGCGCCAGACCCCGCAAGTTGTTGCCATCTATTTCGACGACGCCTTCTGTGGGGTCATAGAGGCGCAACAAAAGGCTGAACAAAGTGCTCTTGCCCGATCCGCTGCTGCCAACAATAGCGGTAATGTTGTGCTTGTGAAGCGTCGTATTCAGATGGCGAAGGCTGGTCTGGGAGCCGTCGTGGCTGAAGGTAACATCCTTAAACTGAATGTCCTTGTCAAAGACCGGCATTGGACGCGCGTCGTTAGATTCAACCGCGTAAGCCGGTTCATACAGGAGTTCCCGGATGGTGTGGAAGGACATTCGCATGTCCTGGAAAACTTTCACAAGACCACTCCAACTGTCAATCGCGCTTACGGTGTACCGGATATACAGGTCAAAGGCGATCAGTGTACCTATGGTGAGCTGCTGCGTAGCGACCATGACGCTCGCCACGGCAAGGATGACGATTTGAGCCAGAAATCCCACGCTGCTGCTGCCAGTGCCAATCAGGCTGAGCAGGAAGAAAAAGTGGCGATTGCGCCGGGGATAATCGGCCAATTGTGCTTCAAGCTGCGCAACACTGCGATTTGTCATCCCGTACGTTTTCATCAAGTCCTGATTCTGGATGTTGTCCCGGATAATTTTCGCTGCCCCGCCCAGTATCTGGCCGCGTGTCTGAGTTGCACGGTTCAGGGCGGGCGCCATCAGCTTCGGGATTAGGAAGAAGGCACAGAACAGAATGCAGACCGCGATGATGGTTAACGGCAGGTTGAGCAATGCCAGGAACACCAGACCCACGCCAACCTGGATGATCAGGCCAATCATCCACGGGATGATCTCGGCAAAACCCGATTCAATAGCGCCGGTGCTATTGATGACCACCGAAGCCAGGTCAACACCGTGCAGCCGGGCAAAATACTCTGAGGGGAGATTCTGAATGTGGCGGAAAGCTTTGATGCGCAGTGTGTTAGCAGCTTTCGCGCCTATCCATCCGCCCAGCGTATCCAGGACGAGCCTGCCGACAAATCGCATAATAAGGAGCACGACCAGAACGGCGCTAGCAACCTCAATCCCATTCAGATCTGGCACGCTGATGGCATTGACCATGTTCCGAAAGCCAATGGGACTCAGCAGATACCAGGCCGTTCGTACCAGGATGGCGATGAAGAGCACTACCATCCAGCCTGAATAAGGCCGCAAATAGGGCACCATTTGCTGGAAAAAGCCGCTGATGCTCAACAGGGGCAATTTGGTCACCTGAACATGCGTTAACCAGGCCACCCCCAGGACGGAAAAGGGTTCATGATATATGCTTTCTGCGGCTGAATCAGGGCTGCTGGCTGCCACTAAACGCGCAAAGTCGAGGTATTCAGTTTTCCCGTGCGTTTCAACCAAGAAGGCGTTAAAGGAAGCAGCAACCGCTTCGTAGTGCGGCAAATCATTTTGCCCACTCAGGTAATTGCTGATGGCAAAACGCGAACCTTCCTGGATGGCATGTTTGAGGGCCAGGTTCAGCGACGATAGCGGCTCTGTGAGGGTCAAATAGCCACGAAGGCCATCCAGGAGAAAGGCTGGCGGCACGGCACCATTGGCGTCCCGGAAGGCGCGGCCCAGGATGGCTCGATCCAGGTCGGCGTCCAGTGCAGAAGCCAGAATCGCTGAATCGGAAGCGGCTGGTGAAGGGGCGTCTTCCGCGCCCAGGACAATATGCAGGGTTTTGCCCTGAAGGTTTATCCCCAGGCGAGTTTGGAGAGCCGCCAACAGATGTTCGAGAGATTTTCCATAGCGCCTGATCTTGCGGCGCGAAAACTTCCGAGGTTGGAACTGAATCGAAAAAGTAGCAGAGGACGATGTCCATTCGGCAAGGGCAGGCACAGTTTGAAGCTCCGATTGTGTTTTACAATGGAAAAGGATCATGTTGATTGAATTATAACTGAGATGTGCAACCTTACGGGTCAGCCGATTGGTGCGGAATGTTCACTATTCAGAGACCCGTTCGCAGTGAAGGCAACAGACAGCCGGTGACGTCACCAAAGCCGACCCGGAAGCCGTCGCCCTGCGCCCAGCCGGTCATCCTGACACAGTCGCCATCTTCGAGGAAAGACCGCTGCTCATTGCCTGCCAGGGCAACCGGGTTCGCTCCACGCCATGAAAGCTCGATCAACGATCCGTAGCTATCGGGCGTAGGCCCGCTGATCGTGCCCGTGGCTAACAGATCGCCAGGACGAAGATTGCAGCCAGTGATGGTGTGATGAGCGATTTGCTGGCAGATGTTCCAGTACGCATAGCGTAAATTCGTGCGCGTGACGGTCGTGAAGGTCGGCATCGTATCGGTCCGTAGCGACACTTCCAGGGAAATGTCGTAGGCCCAATTGCCCTGCGTGCGCAGGTATGGCAAGGGCTGCGGATCTTGAACCGGCTGCGGACAGCGGAAGACATCCAGGGCTTCCATAGGGACAACCCACGGCGAAATCGAGGTGCCGAGATTTTTTCCCAGGAACGGCCCCAGCGGCTGGTACTCCCAGTTCTGGATATCTCGCGCGCTCCAGTCGTTGACCAGGACAGCCCCAAAGACATGGTTCATGGCTTCCCCGATGGGGATCGAGTGGCCCAGTTCGTTGCCCGGGCCGACAAAATAGCCCACTTCCAATTCAAAATCCATCTGGCGGCTGGCTGTAAAGATCGGCGTCTTGCCGTCTTCGCCGCGCACCTGTCCGTAAGGGCGATGAATATCGGTGCCGCTGACGACAATCGAACTGGCGCGGCCATGATAGGCGATGGGCACGTGAACCCAGTTCGGCAAGAGCGCATTTTCTTTGCCACGGAACAGGGTTCCCAGGTTGGTAGCGTGTTCTTTTGAAACGTAGAAGTCCGTATAGTCGGCAATTTCGGCGGGCAGGTGCAGTGTCACCGATTGCATGGGCAGCAGGACGCGTTCACGGAGTGCGGCATTGTCGCGCAGGTCAGGATTGTCTTCACGCAAGGCATCCTGGACGATCTGCCGTACCTGTCGCCAGGAATCGCTGCCAAGCGCCATGAAAGCGTTAAGCGCGCCTTGTTCAAAAACCTTGTCTGCCTGCGCAACGGTCCCTGCGAAAAAACCTGCTTCTCCGAGGGCGGCAAGATCTAGAACATGATCGCCGATTGCCACGCCGATCCGTTTGGAGCCGCCGGATTTTGGACTGAACACCCCATAGGGCAAATTTTGAATCGGGAAATGAGATTCGGGAGGAACAGAAATGAACGAGCTAAGCGTCACGCGGCGTTATCCTTTTGGGGCACCTGGGCAAGCAAGCCCATCGCGCGCAAATCGGCGCGGGGTTCATTGAAGCTGCAACTGCCGTAGCTGATGAGCGCCCGCTGGCGCAGCATGTCAATGTGCTCAGCGGTGATGTGAAAACGTTTCCAGGAAAAATCGTGCGAGGTAAACGTGAAATGTAACGAGTCCTCGTCGGCGAGAATGGTTGCCGTTTCTTCAAGTGATAGATGATAAATATGTGCGAGCAGCCCGGCGCCAAACACGTTGAGGAAGCCGTGCATTTTGGTCTGGACGCTGCTTGAAAAGTGCCGAATCGGGTGATGCAGCCCGGCTGTCGCTTTGAGCGGCACGCCAGCATCCCGGCAGGCCAGGAGGGCAAGAGCAACCTGAGCGGGCGAAGGAAAAGTCGCCGCCTCAACGCCTCCGCAGCGCAGTTTGAAGCCTGAACGCTCCCGTCGGGCAAGAGCGGCGCAGGTGGCTTGAACAGTGTCATCCCAATCGGGGCCAAGGGGTGCTTCGTAGAAAGGCATCAAGCCGCCAACTGCCGCGATCCGTTCACCTGCCGCATCCAACACTTTACGGATTCGCCCCGCAT
>DATGFK010000110.1:0-2992 GCA_035309185.1 Aggregatilineales bacterium | reverse complement strand
TCTGGATGCGGATCACCTGCCCGGAATGTGGCGCGCTTCTTGAGATCGTCAACGACGACCCCTGGGAACTGGACTACGCGCCTGATGGCATGACCGAAGACGATACCGTACACGACTTTGACGCCGACGAAGACTGAAGGTTGATTAGCGGATCGTTGCGTCGTTTCGCGACACTGCATTTGTTGCCGCCCAAAGGGAAACAAGCCTGGCGGACATCGATTCTTGCTGCGGCGCTGATCGGCACGCTGCTGACGGGCGTTCCAATACGCGCGCAGGAAGGGCGAGCGCTTCCTGCACCTTTGTGCGCCTTGAGCAATCAGCGCCTGGTGTGTTATGACCAGCAGACCGCTGCTCCCCATATCCTTTCCGCGCCGGGCCAGCAGGTGGTGGACTTCGCCTTTGCGCCCGATGGCAATTGGCTGGTTTACCGCGCGGACGGCATACTCACGATTGTGTCTGCCGCTGACAGCGGTTCGGCATTCGTCATTGATCGTCAGGGGCCTGCGCCGCTGAGCATCACGCCTGCTACGGTCTCGCTGGCCTGGTCGCCCGATGGGCGGGCCATTGCATACGCCACGGCTTTTGGCCTGCGCGTTGCCCTTCCGCCCGATTCGCCAGCGGACGCTCCCCACTATCTGAATGACCTTTCGCGGCCCTATGACAACCTCCGATTTTCAGCGGACGGCCACTACCTGGCCGCGCAGGGCGAGGATGGACAGTGGGTGATCTTCGCGCTCGATCCGAACAAAGTGGATGGCGATGCCATGCGTACCGTCCGCGAGATTCCCCAGGCTGGCGAGCTGGCCTGGCTGGACGACAACAGTTTCATCGTTGCTCCACAGGCCGGGGGGCTGGAACGCCTGGCCGCGGAAGGCAAAAATGCTCCGGCCTGGACGCTTGCGCAGGATCATTTCACGAAGCTCCTGAGTATCTCCAATGGGCAGGTCGTGGCGACACATCCCGATCCGGGCGACACGATTGGCTCAGTCGTGAGCATCACGCCGGATGGAAAGGTTCTGCCGTTGGGCAATTCTAAGATCGATTCGCGGGCGGTCTGGGGGCCAGACGGCCAGGTGATGCTCTATATTGACAGCGGCACGCCCATCCTCGTGGATCGCGGAACGGGCGCTGAGGATATGCTTCCCGTGCGCGGCGTATCGCGGATCGCCTGGGCGCCGCCGCCAACGGAGTCGGCGACAAGCCTGGCACTCGATGCAGACCTGTACTTCCTGGCCCCTGACGGAGAGGGCCGCGACCAATTGTGGCGCCTGGCCGGGAGCGGCAAAGAGACGGCCCGCCCATTGAGCGCCGAACCGTATACGGTACTCGATTACGCGGTGAGGTCGGATGGTCAGGGCGCAGTTCTGACCAGTGGCGGACAGCTTCTGGCTGTGACTTTCGATCCGGCTGCGCCCGGCGATCCCACGCAGGATATGATCCTGGCTTTGCTGGACGACTCCGGGGCGGTCAGCCAGGGCGGCCAACCTGCGTGGCAGCCGGATGGCAAGGGCCTTATTTTTAGAGACAGGGCCGGTCTGTACAACGTTCCCTTTAGTAAGGCGTCCAGCACACAACCCGGAACGCCCCAGGCGCAGCCGCCCAAGGTCGCGCCTTTTCGCAAAGGCAGTTTCTTTCACCCCCGCTTCAGCCCCGACGGGCGAACGCTGCTGGTGGAGCAGCTTGATCCGAAAGCGACTTCCGGGCAGCCGCAGCCTGCATTGATCGACCTGGCGAATGGACAGATGACGGCCCTCAAGACTGGCAGCGGCGAGCGCCTGCAATGGGCAGGCAGCAACGCCCTGTTAGCCTTTTCAGGCAACGGCGCGTCAGGCAATTTACGGCTGATTGGAGCGCAATCGGCGGCGAGTCAGGGCCAGGTGGCTGATCGAACGGTGGGCGACCCGGCCTGGCGCATCGCGGATGCTCATCTGCACTCGGATGGTTCGCTCAGCCTATTGCGCGAGGTTGGTTGGCCTGCCGGGCCAGAAGTCGTGCAGGGCTACTCGGCCAAACTCGACGCATCTGGCACGCTAAACAGTTTGCAGATGTCCGCTAAGTCCGGCGTGATTGCAGATGCGGTACTCTCGCCCGGCGGCGGGTTTGCTGCCGGGTTTGAGCAAACTGGTACAATAGACACCCTGGTCATACTGGATATGACCACCGGCACAAAAGTCAGAATTGCAGGTGTACAGGGGGCTTCGGCGCTGGCCTGGTGGCCTTGAACCGGCAGACATCCGGCGAATAGACTGGATACAAATTATGGGCGAAAGAATCCTGGTAATTGAAGACGAGCAGCGGATCATCCAATTTATCCAACGTGGACTGATCTATGAAGGCTATCGCGTAGACACAGCCTTCGATGGGCGAACGGGCCTGGCCGCGGCGCGCGATAACCCGCCAGACCTGATCATCCTGGATTGGATGCTGCCAGGGCTGGACGGCCTGGAAGTGTGCAAGCGTCTGCGCAGTGCCAGCAGCGTGCCGATCCTGATGTTGACGGCCAAAGACGAGATCGCGGATCGTGTGACCGGCCTGGACGCGGGAGCGGACGATTATCTGGTGAAGCCGTTCTCCTTTGACGAGCTTCTGGCGCGCATTCGTGCCCTCTTCCGGCGGGCAACGCCTTCCTCCAAGCCCGAAGTGCTGCACTTTGGCGATCTCAAACTCGACACGGGCACGCATCGTGCCACGCGGGGCGAACGGGACATTGACCTGACGGCCAAAGAGTACGAACTGCTTGAACTGTTTCTGCGCAATCCCCGGCAGGTGCTGACCCGTGACGTGATCTTTGACCGGGTCTGGAACTACGATTTTGGTGGCGAAAGCAATATCATTGAGGTCTACGTGCGCTACCTTCGCCAGAAAATGGAATCGGAAGGCGAGAGTCGCCTGCTGCACACGGTTCGCGGCGTAGGCTACGTCTTGCGTGAGTGATCACCCAGAGAGCCTTTGAGAGTCGGCTGAGAGTAAATTACCCGGCTTTGTGGGTATC
>DATGFK010000109.1:0-5045 GCA_035309185.1 Aggregatilineales bacterium | reverse complement strand
GCTTCCAGGTTTGTACCGTGCTGCCGAAAATAGTGTTCGATTACGAGCTGGCTATATTGGTAGTCGGTGGCAACCGCTGCCAGCCGCTCCGCGCTTGGATTGGTGGGCAGACCCGTGCTTTCCAGGGTACACGTCCTGTTTGGCGCGCCCAGGTCAGGCCGGATGCGACCCAGCATATTGTGCATCCCTGAATAAGGCAGGCCATCTTCCTCGCCATACAGAAGCGCGCGGGCGGTGCCGTTCGCCAGGTTGGCCCGCAGCAAATAGGCATGACGTTCCATCGCTTCCGGCAATAGATGCGGACTGAGCGGCGCGCCGACGTAATGCCCGGTGATGCTGATGGCGCGCACGGTCTCGCGGGTACACAGCAGTTCGGCGTCGCAGGCGCCGTCCATGAATGGCCCGCCGCGCAGCAGCGCGCCGTTGGCGATGGCCGATGCGCTGCCCAGGTTCAACATATAACTCAGGAGGGCCAGCGCTTCGGAGCGCCCGGCGATGTCCACGTGCATGTGATAGCCCTGGAAGCGCAGCAGATTGGCCGTGCGCGCCTCGCCGCGCGACACCTGGTAACGGCGCCGCAGTGTATCGGTCAGATCGCACTGGGCGGGTCGGCTCTCGTTCACGTCATTCAGAAACATTGCCACCGTCTCGACCTTATTGGAATGTGACGTGGCGAAATCGGTTTCGGTAGGATAGACCGACAGCGGGGCGATGCGCAGTCCAGAGCGATCCGCCCCGACGGTCAGGGCGGCCAGGTTGAGTTCCGTATTGCGCAACGCCCTGGCGAAGCCAAAAACCGGCGGAATGGTCACCTCTGCCTGGTAGATGCACAACTCCGGCGAGACATCCAGGCAGGCGCCCGTGGCTTGCGCATGGTCAACGTAAGCTTGCTGAAAAGCGGCCAGATCGGCTTCGGTGGGTTCGCAGCCATCGGCGCGCACCATGCCCACCTCAAGTTCCGTTCCGACAGGACGGAGTTTCAGCGGCCCGCCCGGCTCGTGGATGTTGGTGTGGATGACCGCCGGGTTCAAATTGTAAGGCTTCACGTAGTCAATCCATGGGCCTTGCTGGAAGCGTTTGCCCAGGATATTTGCCATCACGAAAGGGCGAGTCTTCCCTTTGGAAAGCAGCACATTGCCGTCGGGCGCTTTCTCATCTTCCGGCTTGAAGGGTCGGGTCAAGCGCCACAATAGCCCTGTGGAGAGCAGGTGGGAGCCGCGTTTGCTGCGCACGGTATTGAGATATTCCTGAAACTGTTCGTGGGCGTCTTCTACGCTTTGCCAGGGTACTTCGCGGGCGAAGGATTCGAGGGCTGCATTGTCAGGAAGGGCAGAGTCCATTATTGGAACCTTGTCGAGTCAATCCAAAATCATGATAAATTGCCGCATCATTATTACACCGGAACCGCAAAAGAGAAGCGGTTTTGTGCAAAGTCATAAGGGATTTGGCATTTTGTGAGCCTCTATTTAGAATATGGACAATGTTTAGTATGCTAAACAATGCCAAATCTATCTATGAGTGAACATCCCATCCACCACAGCAACGGCTATCTGCTATCACAGATTTGCAAGTTGTATCGCGCTCTGGCGAACCAGTACCTGGACGTGGTCGGCGTGCATCAGGGTCAGGAGCTGATCCTGTGCGAACTAGCGCAGCGCAACGGCCAGGCGCAGTCGGAACTGGCCGGACGCCTGTGCGTCCAACCACCTACATTGACCAATGCGCTGAACAGCATGGAAAAAGCCGGGCTGGTGCAGCGCCGCGCCGATGGGGCCGATCAACGGGTTTCGCGCGTATACCTGACTCCTGCGGCGGAAGAGGTACAGCCTCACATCAACGAAATCTGGGAAGCTATCGAAGAACGGGCCTTCGCGAACCTCAGTCCTGACGAACGTACGACGCTGTACAGTCTGCTGAACCGTGTTTACCACAACCTGACCAGCGCGCGCGACGGCGAAACGTGATCGCTGCTGAGTTCCTCGCCGCGTGGGCTATTTTTTAAGCGTTTCGTTAGCATACTAAACAAAGCCAAGAGTTGGGCAAATCAATTGCCCGCACAGTATGGAAAGGAATACAGTGTGAGCAGCTTTACGTCTGTGGAACTTGAATTTCTCAAAACGCAGCGCCTGGGGCGGTTGGCAACGGTAGACCCCAAGGGTCGGCCCCAGAATTCGCCGGTGGGCTTCCGCTACAACGCTGAACTGGACGTGATCGAGATCGCCGGGCGGGCCATGAGTCAGTCCAAGAAATTCCGAAACATCGGTAAGAATCCCCATGTGGCTTTCGTTGTAGACGACGTGCTGCCGCCCTGGAGTCCTCGCATGGTCGAGATACGGGGTCGGGCCGAGGCGCTTTCTACCGGCGGCAAGGGCTTTTATGGCGATGGCTATCCCGCCGATGATGGGCTGATCCGTATTCACCCCACGCAGATCATCAGCTTCGGGTTGGAGGGCGAAGGCTTTAATCCGTCCAATCGAAAAGTGGAGCAAGTCACGTAACGTTGTAGGGAGGCAATCATGCAAAAGCGAATATTCAGGGGAATGATGGCCGGGATGGTAGGTCTCTACCGCCGCACCGGGGGAAGTTTTGGCGGCAAAGTGGGCGGGCTGTCCGTGCTGCTGCTCACGACCAGCGGGCGCAAGACCGGCAAAAAATACACAACACCGCTCGGTTTTTTCGAGGATCAGGGCGCTTTCGTGATCTGCGCTTCAAACGCGGGTGCGGATCAGCATCCAGGCTGGTTTCGGAACCTCCAGCACGATCCGCACGTCGAAATCGAGATCAAGAAGCAGCACCTGACTGCCAGGGCGGAGGTTGCCAGCGGGGCGGAACGCCAGCGGCTGTGGGATCGTTTGACGGCGCTGGCTCCAAACTATCTGAATTATGTCAAGAAAACCACGCGCGAAATCCCGATGATCATCCTGCATCCGGAGCGCTCCTGATAACAAATCACTCCGGCCCTAGCCTTCCCTGGCCGCGTCTGCATCCTTAGGAGGTCGCAGGTGTTATACTGTGTGCAAAATTAA
The DNA here is from genome assembly GCA_035309185.1 of Aggregatilineales bacterium. GTDB lineage: Bacteria > Chloroflexota > Anaerolineae > Aggregatilineales > UBA2796 > DATGFK01. The sequence continues at coordinate 2,019 of DATGFK010000109.1, read as the reverse complement.
TCTGCAATCCATAGTACGTCCCGCACACAGGAGACTTTGTCATGGGCCTGATGGCCGGTAAAACTGCATTAATTTTCGGCGTTGCCAACAATCGTTCCATCGCCTGGGGGATCACCGAAGCTCTGAAGCGCGAGGGCGCGACCATCGCCCTGAGCTACGCCAACCTGGAGGGGATCGCCCGCCGCGTAACGCCGCTGGCAGAGAGCGTGGGCGCGACGTTTGTCGAGCCTTGCGACGTGTCAAAAGACGAGGAACTCGACGCCCTATTCGCTAAAGCCGCCGAACGCCTGGGCAAGATTGACGTGCTGGTTCACGCGGTGGCCTTCGCTAACCGCGAAGACCTGGACGGGCAATTTGCGAACGTCAGCCGCAGCGGGTTCCATACGGCGATGGACATCAGCGTCTACAGTCTCGTGGCAATGGCGCAGCGTGCCCGTCCTCTGATGAGCGAGGGCGGCAGCATCATGACCATGACCTACTATGGCTCGGAAAAAGTCATGCCGCACTATAACGTGATGGGCGTCGCCAAAGCTGCCCTGGAAGCCAGTGTGCGCTACCTGGCCGCCGACCTCGGCGAACAGGGCATCCGCGTCAATGCGATCTCCGCTGGAGCCATCAAGACCCTCTCGGCGGCGGGCATTGCGGGATTCCGGGACATGCTGCACTTCAGCGAAGCGGCTGCTCCCTTGCGACGTCTGGTATCAACTGAGGATGTAGGGAATGCGGCACTATGGCTGGCGTCAGACCTCTCGAAGGCTGTCACCGGAGAAGTGATCTATGTGGACGCCGGGATCAATATCATGGGAGTCTCGCTGGACATGCTCAAGCAGGCTCCGCAAGCGGCCACAAAAGCGGAGTAATACGGATTCCCGTTGACGGCTTACGGTATGATTCTGCTCGCTAGGCCGAGGGCTTAAGCCCCCCGCCCAACAAAATAATTTGGCTCATGAGTCGTTAGAGTGCGAATGACAGTTGCACGTGTAAGCAGATCAGTGTGCAGACTGGAGCAGTGCTGCGCCGACATAGCGCTGGCTCACCGTGGGTAACTACCAAATCCATGCCACACAGATACCGTGCTATCCGTAAATGCGCTCTGACAAAAATTGCCGGTATTAACGATACTGATTTGACTTATGGGTGAATAAGCTTTCAATATCCACTTGTCTTTGTCGCTGTCTGCGAAAACTACCAAACCTGGATAACCCAATCCTAACCCGTCCATGTTGACGCGCACACGACAAGGTGCGCCCAGTTGGGCAATGATAGCCCCTATACTTACGTCTGTCTCCGACGGAAAACCCAGGTCGACAGCATCCACCAAGCCTTGAGGGGAGTTTTCAAAACCTATGTCATAGAAAGGCTTGGAAACCTTGTGAGCTTGTTGAAGTGGCCCGATGGGATTGGAAAAGTCAAACTGGGCTGTGTTTTTGACAATGGCTTGAGCATCCTGTACAGTGGTTTTTCCTGGTAAAACACCTAAGTAACACAGGACAGCGCCACACTGTCTAATCTCTGGAATCGCGAAGTAGCTCGGTTGTGCGCGCCCAAGAATTTCTCCTATGCCGAGAGTCAAAACAAGCATAAGCCATAAAGCCAGGACCCACCTCAGTAACCTAACCATCACGGACATCCATTTCAGTGTTGTCGACACAAATGGGTCGTCAACCAATACGCTGCTAGCTATTCTTCTCTTGGGCGCAAACGGTCACCAAAACACATGCGCCGGACAACAGCCGACGAGATGGTCTTGGCATTGAGCAACGTCTCAAAAGTCGCCACGTACTCGGCTAAATAGTATTTATGCACCCCACGGAACTCGCGCAGATAGGTTCGCAAGGCAGCCCCAAGCCCTTCACAAGTGTTACAGTGGACTTCGCGAATACCGTCGCCGTCGTCATAGCGCGCCCACTCGTGGAGGCTGTGGCAGACAGTCCCATGCTGCGGGTGTAATCCCGTATAGTTGGTCGCTTCATCCGTGAACAGCAGCGTTCCATCCGGCGGAAGGCTTGCCTGGATGAT
>DATGFK010000108.1:0-5586 GCA_035309185.1 Aggregatilineales bacterium | reverse complement strand
GGGCCAAACTGCGCCGGTCAGAGTTGGGGATTGAATCTGCCACCACGTATAGTGATCGGCGCAGTTTGGCCCGGACAGTACACTTAGGGGCGTGGCGTCCGCAAGCTGGCCGATCACGGCGCCGCTCAGGGATGGCTGCGCATGAACTTTGAGCGGAATCGAAATCTGCCCCGGCGTGGTGATCGTCACGCGGGCAGGCTTGCCTACCGAGATAAACGACGGCGCTGTCCCTGGACAGACCACGTTCTGCGCCTGCGCGCTCAGTGGCAGGGTCAACACCACAGCGAGCGACAACACCAGCAACATGACATATTTTAGCCGTGCCATCCCATGCCTCCGTTTAATAACGAGTTTTCCAGGCTCTATCCTAGCACTTATTGGCAAACGGCGGGTTCAAAGCCTTCCGCCATGAGGGCAGGGCGATTGCATCTTAATTTGGCTCGGCAGGTTAGCGCTTCGCGACCTGTCCTTACTGGATAACCTTGATCACGACCAGGATAAAAATCACCACGCCAACGATGATCCGATAGACGCCGAATGGCTTGAAATCGTGCTTCTTAACGAAGTCCAGCAGAAAACGGATGGTGAACAGCGACACGACGAAGGCGACTATGGCCGCGATCAGCAAATAGGGCAGCAGTTCGGTGGGGAACGTTTTGTCTTTGATCTGACTGAATAGCTCATAGCCCACCGCTGCGCCGAGCGTTGGAATAAACAGGTAGAAGGTAAAGGCCGTTGCCACTTCGCGGCTCAACCCGGCCAATAAACCGCCGATGATCGTGGAACCGGAACGCGATACACCGGGAATCAGCGCGCCGACCTGGGCCAACCCGACGATGAGCGCCTGGCCTGGTGTGACATCTTCTAGAGTCGTTGTGGTCGGTTCGTACTTCCGCCGTTCCACCAGGAGGAAGATCACGCCGACGACGACCAGGGCAACCGCCACAATCCAGGGCGCAAACAGGTGATCCTGTATCCATTTGTTAAAGACCAGCCCCAGCACGCCAATAGGAACAAATGCGATCACCACGTTGATCCATAACTGGCGCGTTTTGGGATCTTTGGGCAGCTTTTGCGCTTCGGCGAGCAGATCGCGGGCATAAAAGGCCAGCACGGCCAGGAATGCGCCGCCTTCAATAAAGAAACCGATCACATTGCGGGCATTCTGTATGCTGCCCACGGAAACCGTGTGTGGAAAGTTGAACAGGGCTTCCAGCACCAGCGAATGGCCGAGGGAGGAAACCGGGAGAAATTCGGTGATGCCCATCGCGATTCCCAGGACAATGGCGGCGACTAAATCCATGTAGCACAATCCTCGTTGAATACCCTATCGAACACAACGTTGTCGCGCAGAACAGGGGGCGATTAGAGAAGCTATCCGGCTGTGGGCAAACCCTTACGGAATAACACTCAACTACCAGCCGCTATCGCCTGCCTGACTGCCCATTGCCCGGTAGACCTCAACCGTGCGGGCAGCGACCTGCGCGTGGGTGAACTGTTCAACGATCCGTTCCCGGCCTTTCCTTGCCAGCGAATCCCGCAGACTGTCATCGCGCATCAGGGACTGGATGTGTGCAGCCAGGGCAGGCGCATCGCCTTCGGGGAAGATCAGGGCGGCATCGCCCGCAATGTCCGGGATCGCGCCGCTGTCCGAGCCGATCACGGCCACGCCGCAGGCCATCGCCTCGATGATCACACGCCCGAACTGTTCTTTCCAGTTGGGCAGTGTGCGCGAAGGCACCACAATTGCGTCCAGGTCACGGTAGAAAGCGGGCATCCGCAGCGAAGGTATTTGCCCGCTGAAGCCCACTCGGTCCGCGACGTTCAGCGTGCGGGCCAGCCGTTCCAGGGCGGGCCGCTCCGGCCCCTGCCCGACGATCTCCAGCCGCCACGAGTCGCGCAGGCTTGCCAGCGCCCGGATCAGCAGGTCAGCGCCTTTTTCGGGAACCAGCCTGCCCACAAAACCGATCACGAAGCCGCGCCCGGCGGGCCGTTTTGCAACCAGAGTGAAGATCGCCGGGTCTACGCCGAACTGTGGAATCACTGCCAGCGGGCCGCGATAGCCTTTGCGCTGCCAGACCTCGGCGGCGCTGTGCGTACCGACGATGGCATAGTCCGCATGGCGCAGTACGTAGTTTTCCCCCAGGCGGAAGGGCAGCGGATAGCGCCGCAGGATGTTTTGCCAGGAAAAAAAGAGCGAGCGTGCATGGTTGCGGCGGGCCAGCCACAGCGCCTGCCACGTCGCAAAGTTGTACGGCTCCTCGTCAATGTGAACGATGTCGGGACAGAACTCCCGGATGCGCTTCGCCAGGGTCGGGAAGTGATACAGGTGAAAGTTGCCATTGAAGCGCATCGGCTCGACCAGCAGACGGTAGCCTTCCACATGCGCGCGTTCGAGCTTCAGCTCTCCACTGGGATCGCGCCAGCTTGCCGGGACGATCACGGTCAGGTCAACGCCGGGAAGGCGAGCAATTTCTTCGAGTTTGCGCTGGTAGATTCCAACGACGCAGGCTTTCGAGATCATCAGGATGCGCATGTAGAGTTCCTGGTTGGCAAAGACGGCTCAAGAGCATATCATTCTGCCTGAATTTTGCGAAGTTTTTGCGAGGTCTGCTAAGCGGGAAATACGCCATCATGACTGAACATAGCGATTATCGCCATCCGGAGCGCTTTCTTGGCCTTGACGACGACTCCAGCCAGCAGGAGAGCAGCGCCGTGTGGGTGCTGCCCGTGCCGCTGGAAATGACCACTTCTTACATGGGCGGGACACGCTTTGGCCCGGCGGCCATCATCGAAGCCTCCAACCAGGTCGAACTTTACGACGCTTACGTAGGGTCAGAAGCCGCCCTGGATTATGGCGTCTATACGCTGCCCACCCTGCACGCCGAACTGGCCTCGGCGCAGGGAGCAGTCGAATCGATCCAGCGGGCAGTTGCAGCATTGCCACTGAAAGATCGCCTGCTGGTGACGCTGGGCGGCGAACACAGCCTGACGCCCGGAGTAGTGGCCGCGCTGGCTCCGCGTTACGATAACATGCTCATCGTTCAGATTGACGCCCACGCCGACCTGCGCGACTCCTTCGACGGCACGCCCTGGAGTCACGCCTGTGCCATGCGTCGCTGCCTGGACTATGCCTCGATTCTGCAATTTGGGATTCGTTCGGTGTGCCAGGAGGAAGTCACTTTTGCGCAGGCGACGGATCGCGTGCGGACGTGGACGGCGGAGAGCCTTTGGCGGGATCGCTCGAAAAGTTACCTGGGTGCGCTGCAACAGGCAGTCAGCGGGCGCACCGTCTACCTGACCATTGATCTGGACGGCCTCGATCCCTCGATCATCCCGGCCACGGGCACCCCTGAGCCGGGCGGGATCGGCTGGTACGACACAGTTGAGATCATCCAGACCGTCGCGCTGCATTCCAATGTGATCGCCTTTGACTGTGTGGAACTGGCGCCTATTCCGGGCGGCCATGCCTCAGCCTTCGCAGCCGCCAAATTGGTCTACATGACCATGAACGCGATCATCAAGGCGCGAAACTCTTTGGCATAGCCGGGGGATTAATCCCCCGGCTAAACTCTGTCAGGCCATCTCAACCGGGATACGGTACACAACCTGCTGGCGGCGTAGGCTGACCGCGCGTACCATCCAGCCCCAGGTCAGGACTGTCAACAGGCCGCTCACGACGAGCGAAAGGGCCAGGATAATGTTGGCCCAGTTGAAGTTCGCGATGCCTCGCAGCGCACTGTCAATGGCCTTTGCGCCGCTGTCGAGTACCGAACCGATCTGCTGAACCAGGGTGTTGAGCGCAGCCGGATCGGCCAGCAGATGGTGGATGAAGAGCAGCGCAGGCAGCGCGATAATCAGCATAACCGCTGTCGTGAGCAGCATCTCGATGGGCGTGCGCGACGGTTGCTCTCGACTGGCCCGGCGCAGCCCAGGCGCTGGCACTTTTGCCACAAGGGTCATAATATTGGCCGCCATATCGGGAGGAGCCTCAAGCACGCCTTCGCTGTGCAGCAGGTGATCTACGCGCTGCATCCGCTCCCACAAAGCGCTGTCCTGGGCCGAGTCGCGCAGATGTTCCTCGAAGGACGCGCGCGCGGTTTCGCCCAGTTCGTTATCCAGGGCCAGGTTCATGTCACGCTGCGCTTCTGGACGTGAATATTTGTTATTCATCATGATCGTCATCGCATACCCTCCCACGCAAAATGAAGCGCTGCATTGCCTCGCGTGCCGGTCATTTTATCCGCAAGAGCCTGGCGCGCACGGAAAAGCCGGCTCTTGACGGCGCTTTCGGTCGTATCTAGCGTCTGCGCAATCTCCAGGTACGACAGGTCGTACCAGTAGCGCAGGACGACAGCAGCCCGGTAGTCGGGCGGCAGTTCGGTCAGCATATCCTGAATGAGTGCGCCGCGCTCGTTGAGAATCACGGCGTCTTCTGGCTCCACTTCGTGGCTGTTGAGTGCGGCATTGGGCGGCAGAGGCTCATCCAGCGAGAGCCAGGTCAGGCGGCGTTTGCGCAGGCGGTCTATGCAATGGTTGGAGGCTATCGAAAGCAGCCACGTCCGGAAGGGACGTTCCGCGTCGTAGCGATCCAGGTGTGCGTAGGCCCGCAGGAACGTCTCCTGGGCGGCGTCTTCCGCTTCGCCACGTTCACCCAACATGCGGTAGGCGAGGTTATAAACTGCGTTTTGATGCGCACGCACCAGTTCGCCAAAAGCGGCCTGGTCGCCGTGCAATGCCTTGTCTACCCATAATCGGTCAGATTGTTCAGTTTCTTGCAGCAACGTATTTTCGCTCCACTACAAGCAATACTGCTATAGCTGATTATACGATACGTTTGCCCTGGTGAAAAGTTGCACGAAATTTCCAGAGTGCCTCGAAGCGAATTACGCTCCCAGCCATTCGGGCGTTAGCAGCCACCTGAGCGTGCCTTTTGGGGGCTTCACGCTGTTCAATTCGCAGCAGGCGATTCCCCCTTTGCGTAGCTCCACCGAGCCGCCGCCCACGATCTGACCGATCAGGGTGCTGAAATCCGGCTCATGGCCCACAATCAAAATCCGCTCGGTGCCGTCATACTCTTTCAGCAGCGTCGCCAACGCCTTCAGATCACAACCCGGCTTCAGCAGTTTGCTTTCGACAACTTTCTTATCCAGGGCGTCTGCGACAATCTGCGCGGTCTGGGCAGCGCGCGTCAGGGGACTGCTGATGACGTACTCAATGTTCAGCTCGGAGTGCTTCAGCGCTTTAGCCTCTGCTTCCATCTTGGCAATGCCTTTTTTGGTGAGCGGACGAAGTTCGTCATCTTTATCTTGCCACTCCTCGCGCTCGAAGGCCACGCCGTGGCGCAGAAGATACAATTCGACCATCATATCTTTTCACTCCGACTCACTTGCTCGGGAAGCTAGATTAGCCGTAGAATCTCTTCAAAAGTCGTGCAGTCTGGAATCCACACCCAACTATTGGGGAAATCTTAAAGACGTATGACCGTAATTGACGACTATCTCAATAAGTTTGATGCACCCAAAAAGGCGGCGCTAGAACGGATTCGCGCGCTTGCCAAAAAGGCCGTGCCCGATGCGCAGGAAA
>DATGFK010000107.1:0-9702 GCA_035309185.1 Aggregatilineales bacterium | reverse complement strand
CACTGGCCGCCCTGCCGCAGCGTGATCGTCGGCGTGACGGCCAGCCGGGTCAGCGGACTGATCTGCGGGCCGTGCCGCCACTGGATAAAGGCGCGTTCTGCCCGGAATCCTACCTTTTCATATAACTTCCTGGCGCCGTCGTTGCTGGCCTCGACCTGCAAAATGGCAAACGTGCCGTCCTTACGGTGCGCCAGGTCAAGACAGGCCAGCACCATCGCCTGGGCCAGCCCGCGCCGCCGGTAGTTCGGGTGAACTGCAACGTTGGCGATGATGAAGCCGCGTCCTTCCGAACGAGGATAGTTGGCAGGAGAGAGCGAGACGTTCCCGACGATTTTGTCATCCTCAACCCACACGAAGCCTTCTTCCAGGCCGCCCAGGGCACGATCCGCACCATACAGCAGCCACGATAGCCAGTCGGAACCGCCAATCATGCGCATCTCGCGCAAGCTGGCCCGGCCCGCTTCGGTCATGGTCGGGCCAAAGCACAGCTCGATCAGGTCGGCCATCTGGATCAAATCGGTTCGCAGGTTAACGGGCCGCAGGCCACGCAGCGGTAGCGTGGCGCCGGCCAGAACTCTGGCAGCCAATAGAATTACCCCTCGTCTTCGAGCGCAGAAAGCAGGTGTTCCGCCTCTTCCACGCTGATTTGCTTGTTCTCGACCATGCGCAAAATCGTCATGCGCTCTTCGTTGGTGACCGGCTCTGACGGGCTTTCACCGCGCTTGGGCTTCTCAGACCACTGCCAGGAAAAATCGGCTTCTCCGCCGTCGCCGCGCTTCGGCTTTTCGGGCCAGCTCCATTCCCACGATCTTCCACGCCGCTCGGCACGGCGGGCCATGCGTTCGGCCTGGCGCGTCACGCGGTCAATCATGGGGCCGATCTGCTCATTGACGCGGGCGATCTGCTCGTTGACGCGCCGGTTGATCATCTCGGCCAGGTCATCGCCAAAGTTGAGATCCACGTCCATGTCGAAGTCAAAGGCATCCTTATTGCGCTTTTTGTCGTCGGCGCTGACCAGCTCAAAATCACCGCCGATTCCCTCAAATTCGACTTCCGATTTGCCGTCCCCCAGCGTCACAATCACGTGATCGTTCGTCTGTTCGACCTTCGCGCCGGGGACGTGTACGTCCACTTCCACCGAAGCCGGGATCAGGAAGCGGACATTGGCATCGTTGGGAACTTTGCCCAGCACATCGGAGACTACCTTGAAACGTGAGCGGCGTTCGTTGGGAAAGGCCAGGGTAAACACCAGATCGCCGCCAATGGTGTCGAAATCACATTCGCCCCGGACGTCGGCCACCAGCGCGTCGGCGCCGATCTTGCGCACGCTGAGGCGGCCATCAATGCCCCGGAAACTCGCATCCGAACCCACGACTTCCACGCTAACATCGCCGTTGGCCCGCCGGATTTCCAGGTCGGAGCCGACTGCGCCATGAATAATAACCGGGCCAATGTCACGCAGTACCAGATCAGAACCGATGTGCCCGATCTCGATCCGCCCGGCCACGCCGGTGATCCGGGCATCGCTGCCAACCGCATTAATCTTAAGCGTGGCGTCGGAGGGCACGTCCAGCTTGCAATCGCCCCCACATGAAACGATTACCCGCTTGCCATCGTCTTCGACGCGGAAATTCTCGGTATCGCCCTTGGCCCGTATGTCATTACCAGGACGGCCCTTGATCTCAAGGTCGCTGCCCACGGATTGAATCTCGATTTCAACGCCCGGCTGAAGGCCAGGGATATTTTTTTCGCTTCCCATCCCTTTTCCAATCCTCCTTAGAAGTTAGCGCTCTCCACTGAGCAGAGTAATCGCCTCGTCCGACGAAATGTTACCCGCAGCAAGGTCTTCCAACACCTGCTTGCGCGCTTCGTCCGAACCCTCTGATGCGCCGTCGTCGGCCACTTCAAAGCCCATCGCGGCGCGGACTTCCTGTAAGCGGCTGCGTACCGTGGGATACGAAATGCCCAGCTTTTGCTCAACCGCCTTGATTTTGCCTTCGCACTGTAAGAAAATCTCGATAAACTCAAACTGTTCGGGGGTAAGCTCCGCCAAACGTCCCGCGTAAAAGCGGCCCTCGATGGTCGTATCGCAGGCGCGACAATGTAAACGGGTCACGGCAAGCGGTTCACCGCACACGGGACAGTTTCCCAAGACCGGATGCATACACCAACCTTTCTCAAGAAGCGTTGTGCTATCCTGACGTCCCTCTTTGAAACGATTGTAGGGCAAATATGAACAATTGTCAAGAAAAGCCTTGATTTTCTGAAACGGAATGTTAAGTTTATAAAATATTCCATCAAGATTCTCAAATTTGTCGGTCTCAGTTTTACTCCTCAACACTGTCGCCAATCGCCGCCGGATCGCCGGTGAAGATGGGCAGTTTTACTTTGAACTGAGTGAAATGGCCTGGCTCACTCTCCGCCTCAATCTGGCCGCTGTGCGCCTCGATAATCCCATACGTCACCGATAGGCCCAGGCCAGTACCATCGCTCTTGGTCGTGAAGAACGGGTCAAAAACCTGCGGTAGCTGCTCCGCCGTGATGCCGGTGCCCGTATCCTTGACGATAACGACCAGGTAGCCGCCCTGATCGACGCTGCTGATGTCGAGACTGCCGCCGTCAGGCATGGCTTCCATCGCGTTGACCACCAGGTTCAGAAAGACCTGTTTGAGTTGATCGGCATTGCCCAGGACGGGGGGATGCGCCTCCAGGGCAGTTCTGACACGAACGTGAGCGTGTTCGAGCTGCTTTCCAGCCAGGCTCAACACATCGCCGATAATATCGCCGATGTCCACCAGACTTTTGGAGGACTGCGAAGGGCGAGCAAAATCCAGCAGGCGCATAACGATACGCTGGATGCGCTGCACGTCGCGTTCGGCAAATTCCAGCAGTTCCCGGTCAACGGGACGATCTTCGTCCATATCTTCCAGTGCCATCTGGAGGTTGGTCAGCAGCGGTTGCAGCGGATTGTTGACCTCGTGCGCGACCCCAGCAGCCAGCGTCCCCAGCGCCGCCAGCTTTTCCGCGCGGGCAAGCTGCGCCTGTGCCGATTGCAGGGCGGCGGTTCTGGCCTCGACCATGCCCTCCAGGCCCTGGGCATAGCCACGCAGTTCCGTATACAACTGGGCGTTGCGGATCGCCAGTGTCGCCTGTTCTGCAATGGATCGCAGCACACTGAAATCACCCGAAGAAAAGTTATTGGGCGCGTTACTGCCCAGCGCCAGCACACCCAGCACTTCGCCCCGGTGCTTGAGCGGAGCAGCAATGCCGCTCAGCAGCGGCGTCGCATCCAGGATCGCCTGCACGGGCGAATCGTCTGCCAACTGCGGGATCGAAACCGCCTCTCCGGAACGGATGACATGGGCGGGCAGCGCGCCCGGCGCAAGGATGCGGTTGGGCAGAATGTCCGCCAATCCGTAGTAGCGCGTGAGCGGCGTGATGCCTGGCTGTTCGCCCGGAACCAGCACGACCAGCACGGCGCTGTCCGCCGGAATCTGACGGAGGGTGGCCGCCAGGATCGCGTCGGCCAGTTCTTCCAGTTCCAATTCCTGGTTCAATTCGCCGCCGATCCGGATCAACGATTCCAGTTCTTCGGTGCGCTGTTGCAGTCGTTCCTCAAGCTGCCTGGCCCGGATGTTGCTGCGGACACGGGCGACCAATTCGCTGTTGTTGTAAGGCTTGCGCAAGTAATCGTCGGCGCCCAGGCCAAGTCCTCGCGCCACGTCCAGGGGATCGCGCGCTGCCGCCGTGACGACAATGACCGGGATGCGCTCGGTACGCGGATCGCTGCGCAGGATTTGCACCACCTCGAAGCCATCTACACCGGGCATTTGAATATCCATCAGGATCAGGTCGGGGTGCAGCCTTTGGGCCTTCGCCACGGCCTGTTCGCCGTTTTCGGCCTCTTCCACGTGGAACGATTCGCGTTCCAGCACACGCCGGAAGAGCATCCGCGCCTCTGCTTCGTCGTCCGTCACGAGGATCGTGGGCTGCCTTTGATCGCCATTTGCGAAACGGGTCAGGTTTGCACTCATAAAACGATCCGATCCAGGCTAAAAGCACGGCGCGACAATACCAGGCATGTCAGTGGATCTCAGGAAGGATTCAGCGGGGATAGTGCGACGACCCAATAGCAGTCTAATAGGCGTTAGATAGCCACCGTGCTACAATCCCTAGTTTAACCGGGAGTGATGACACACACAAGTTAAACGAAAAACAAACAGTCCAATTGTTCAGGTTGAAAATAATGTCAAACTGGCAGCGCTTCAGACACAGTATTTTCTTTGCGGTCTTGCAGGGCGTTTTACTCGGATTGTTGCTTCTAGGCATATTTGCAGCGGGGTACTGGTTCCGGGAAACGCCCGCCGGTATCCGCTTTGCGCCTGAAGCCAACTCCGCCAGCGCCGTAGGAAACTATCCGCTCCTGACCGAAGTTCAGGATCTGTTAAACCACAACTATCTGCGCGATCAACCCGACCAGAAGGCGCTCGAATATGCCGCCATTCGCGGCGTGCTGTCGGCCCTGAACGACAAATACACCTTCCTGGTCGATCCGCCCGTCGCGCACAGCGAATCGGACGTGCTGGCTGGCAAGTACGGCGGCATCGGCGTCGAGGTGCGCCGTGACGAGAATGGGAACTTCGCGCTGTATCCATTCCCCAACAGTCCGGCCAGCAAGGCAGGCTTGCAGAACGGCGATATTTTGTTACAGGTTAATGGCAAAGACGTGCCGACCACCACGCAGCAGGACGCCGTTGACCAGATGCTGCGCGGCGAAGTGCGCGGCAACAATGGCGTGATCATCCACATCCGCCGCCCATCGGCGCAGACGGAACTGGATTTCACGATCCCCTTTGCCGAGATTGACGTGCCGTCGGTGTTGTGGCAAACGCTCGACCAGGAGCCAACCTTTGGCTATATCCAGATTCTGCGCTTCACCAACCGCACGCCGGACGAGGTCAAACAGGCCATTGGCGATCTACAGGGCAAGAACGTCAAAGCGCTGGTGCTTGACCTGCGCGACAACCCCGGCGGACTGCTCCAGGAAGCGGTGGACGTGGCCGGAGAATTTGTGAAGGGCGGCGTCGTGCTCTACAAACGCAGCCGCGAATCCGAGCAAACGTACACGGCAGATGACGGTAATTTCATGACCGATCTGCCTATGACGGTGTTGATTGACAACAATACGGCCAGCGCAGCCGAAATCCTGGCCGGGGCGCTGCACGATCGCAAACGCGCGGAGGTGATCGGCCAGCAGAGCTTCGGCAAAGGCACGGTGCAACTGCTGTTTACGCTTGCCGATCAATCTTCCCTGCACGTGACCACTGCCGAGTGGCTGTCGCCCAGCCGTAACCCGATTGATGGCAAGGGCATTATGCCTGACATCCCGATGATCCCCGATCCGAATGGCCGCGACGTGGACATCGGCGAGGCCATCACCTATCTGAAGACGGGGAAGTCGTAGGGAGATCCCTCACCCCCGGCCCCTCTCCCGGATCCTCATTCGCCAAAATCGCAAGAAAAGCAGTTTGAAGCCGATCTTGAACCTACTGAAGCGTTACGCTGATGGCGCAAGGTGCAGGGCCGTAGCCGCTCGTATTGTAAACGCGCAAACGCAAAGTATAGCCGCCCGGCGGCAGATGCCCAGGAGCAGGATCAAAGACTGCCAGGACGCCATTCACGACGCGGGTGTAATTATTAAAGAAACTGTTGAACGGATGATCCCATTCCGTATAGAAGCGATAGTCAATGACATAATAGCTGAAATTGGGGATGTTGGCCGATCCCACGAGCGTTAGTTTGCCTGAAAACGTGCTGCCAGAAGCAGGACTGGTGATCTCTGCGTCCGCATCAGGGCAAGGGGCCACATTCTGGGAACTGGCTGCCGGGGGAACGGCTGCTTGTGAGTTGGGCGCCGCATAGAAAGTCGTCGGTAGCGCAATTTGCGAAAGGCTCTGCGGAACGAGTAATGTCTTCCCAGAGACGATGGCATTGGGATCAGCGATGCAGTTACCCGTTTGTAATTCCTGAAGGGTTATACCGGCACGCACGCTGATGCTGGAGAGCGTGTCACCCGATTGAATCGTATAGGGAAGCCAGCTTTTATTCTGTGTGCAGGGCGTCGGGGAAGAGACTGCCGAAGACGGTTGAGAGGTCTCGGTTGCAACCATCGCGCTTGACAGATTCAGGGCCGGAGGCAGAGTTGATGTCCAGCTTGGCAGTAGTGTGTTGGTTGGGGGTATGGTGGATTTATAGGTGAGGCTGGGAGGAATAAACGTGTTGGTTGGTATTTCCGTCGGTGCGGCAGGAGCCATCGTAGGCGCTGTATACGCCTGAGTCGCGTCCTGGGTTGCACTCAGTGTCTCGTCCGCTGTTGGGGCAAGGCTTACTGCGGTTGTGGTAGAAGCCATGCCGGTCAGGCCGGGCGATCCAATGGCACAGGCCAGCGTCGAGAGAACGGTGAAAGCCAGCGCCAGCGGACCTCGGATAAAGGCTGCCGCGATGGAGCACGCTTCCTTAGTACCTGACGCAATCCGCAATTTCTGTGAAGAGTTGTTCAAAGAATTCTGTCCAAGCAGTAGTATTTAACAGTGCCATCTGAGTTTTTACGCTTGCTCACAACGAAAAACCGGTCCAGTTTAGAGCATAGCATCCCATCGTCTATAAATCGTCAATCGTGTGTCATGCCGCACAACTCGTTCTACAGTGAACTTTTTGGGGCGAAGGCAAGTTACTATCCAAGTGAGGCTGTAGAACGTTCCAGGATATGGATATTCTTCTGCCTGATAAGAAACTCGGGATCTGTTTCTCGGAAACTAAACTCAGAATGCATCACGACAGTGGGCATAGTTAAGATTCGCAGCACCACACTGCATTATCTTAACGATTTGTTTCACTACAGAACTTTGGCCCAATCGCTTTCACGTTCCCAGTATTCAGTATAGGGCTTTCACAAACTCTCCGGCAGTCGGGAATCGATCTGCGGGCGACTTGGCGAGGGCGCGCAAGATCGCTTTGGTCGCCCTGTCCGGCAAATCTGAAACCACGCTGCGCGGATCAGGCGGCGGTTGCTGCAAATGCGCCAGCAGCAGCGCTCCTGGATTGGCGCTCTTAAAGGGCAATTCGCCCGTCAGCATTTGATACGTCAGTACGCCCAGCGAATACACGTCCGCGCGGCCATCCACGTCCGCCGCAGCCTGGATTTGCTCCGGCGCGATGTAGTCGAGCGTACCCATCACGTTATGCTGGGTCAGGCGCGTCCCGCCGCCCACGATCTTGGCGATGCCAAAGTCCATCAGTACGGCCCGGTAGCGTTTTTCGGTCTGGCTGGTGGCTGTGATGGGTTCCAGCATAATATTGGACGCTTTAATGTCGCGGTGAACGATGCCCTGGCTGTGGGCATAATCGAGCGCCGAAGCGATCTCCGTGAGGACAGGGAGCGCCTGGGATAGACTCATCTTCCCGTTGGCGCGTAAAAAGTCGGCCAGGTCTTGCCCGCCAATGTACTCCATCACCATATAAGGCGCACCCGAAGCCTCGCCAAAATCAGTAACTTGCACGATATTGGGATGCTTGAGCGCGCCAACCGTCCTCGCCTCGCGCTCGAAGCGTTGCCGGAAATCGCCCTCTTTGATCAACGCCTGGGGCAGCACTTTGATCGCAACCGGCTTGTCGAGCGCCGTATGGCGCCCCTTATAGACCTCAGCCATACCGCCCTGTCCGATTTTGTCCAGCACGTCGTACATGCCAAAGTGTGGCAGTTCCGCCGCTGGAATGGAAAGAACAGGGGCCAGGCGCGGCTGCTGATAGTCAATGCGAATGCCGTAAAAGCGGCGATCCACGAAACCTTGCAGCCTGCGGCGCGCCGATTGAAACATCATGCCGAAAGCCAGCGCCGTCGCGCCAATCGCCACACCGGATTGCTGTCCGCCGTTAAAGTCTTGAAAAAGATGAGACACGACAAGCAGGCTAATTCCGAGTACGGCGACCAGGAGTACCGTTAACGCGCCATAAACCAGCGACCGGTTGATCAGGAAATCCACGTCCCACAGCCGGTAATGCAAGATGGCGACCGCCAGGGATAGTGGTAGAACCAGCCATAAAATGAGATTATCCAGGAAGAACAGCACGAGAAATACCCATTCAGGCGTCGTTGCTAAGTCGAGCATTGGCCGCAGAAGGTTTACAAAGAGCACGCCGAAACAAGTCACCGCCGCGCCGAACACGACCCATTTGGTTTGCTGTCGTCGGATCAGGGTGGAGGGATGGCGATAGCGATAGATCATACTGAAGGCAATAGCGAGTCCTGGAAGATAGAACACGGGGCCTGCGCTCATGCCTATTGGAGAATTCGGGATGAGATAGGCGATAGCATACCAGGCGACAACAGCCAAAGCGACCCAGCGCATCCAGCGGGGCGAGAAATGACCGTCCGGGAAAAGATAGGCAAATAGTGTCAAGAGGACAACGCCCAGGAATTCTAGCAGGCTCATGGGATAACTCAGTGCGGGATAGCTAGATACAATGGCTACGTGTGTATACTCAATCGTAACCGCACCAGCAGTCATCAACGCGGACGAAGCCAGCAGTGTGAACCAGTCGTCTGAACGCTGCACGAAAATAAATAGCCCGACCAGAATGAATACTAGGGAAGTCAAGGTCGGAACAACCGTAAAGAGTCCCGCCATAAAGTCCCAGGAAAATCCCTGACTCTCCCAACGTTGCACGGTTGAGAGCGGGACACGTTCAGCGGTGCCGCACGTTGGGTCGGAATCACGATTGCAAAGTGTATGCCGGTGGCTATAGAACAGAGGCGCGCTGACAGCCAGGACAGCGAGATTGACTATCAGGAGAATGACCCACACGGTTCGCGCCACACTGAGCCAGGGTTGGATCAGGCGGCGCTGTTGCGTGCCGCCTGTCTGAGCGACAAGGATCAACGTTTCTCCGTCCACTTCCGGGTGCGCCACAGTCTCTACCATGTTTCGACTCCGATGCTTGGGAGGTGCGCCAACCATTATGAAGGAACAGCGAACCTATCGCAAATCCGGCGGACGCTAGCGGGGTGAGGGTCTTAGCCGATCTAATGGCTCAGCGATTGCGCGATACGGATCAGGTCATTGGCACACGCAGCCGGAATTTTCTTGCCTGATTGCGCCCTGACCTCGTTGATGAACGCGCCGAGCTGGCCCGCATTGATCTTGACCGTCAGAGATTGGATCATTGCCTTATCGGTCACACATGAATTGAGCGCTGACCGGAGTTGATCAAAAATCGGGGATGGGGAACTCTGGGGCGTTGATGTCAAAGTGGACGTTGGGGACGCGCTGGCCGTCATGGTGTTCGTATTGATGGGGCTGGCGGGTTTGACTGTGGCGCTGGCGACGTTGGCGGTATTCGTCGCGGTTGGCAGAGGGCTGGCCGTGGCTTCCATTTCTGTTGGCGTTGGAGTCACTACGGACTTCAGAACGGCATCCAGGCTTCCAGCCAGGTCAGGCCGGTTGCCCGTCTGCGAAAGGCGATCCAGCGTTTGCTTGCCCGCGACGTACAATTTGGCGCGCAGGGCCGGATCACTTTGTTCGGAGGCCGCGATGTACAGGCTGCTGGTGACGTCATTCCAGAAAGAAGGCGCAACCGGCTCGCCTCTGTCCATCAGCGTCGAAAGTTCGTCCAGGCGAGTCAGGGCAATTGTGGACAAAACGG
>DATGFK010000106.1:0-21842 GCA_035309185.1 Aggregatilineales bacterium | reverse complement strand
CAGATTTGCCATTGAACATGGCCTGACCCAGCCAAACTGAGAGCCGATGCGTGTTAAGCTATTGCCCCTGCCGGGTCGGAAGGATAACCGTAAAGGTTGTGCCGACGCCGAGCGCGCTTTCGACGGCTATCTTTCCGTAATGCGCAACGACCGCTTGCCAGGTGATCGCCAGTCCTAATCCGGTGCCGGGTATGCCCTTAACGTTTCCCGCACGATGGAAAGGCTCGAACATGTGCAGACGATCAGACTCAGGGATGCCTATACCCGTATCCTGGATGCGTAACGTTGCCTGGTCTCCTTCACAGGTCAGGTTGAACTTCACCTGGCTATGTTCAGGTGAGTATTTGATCGCGTTGGAGAGCAGGTTGACAACGATTTGTCGCACTAAACTTTCGTCCATAACAACTTCGCTGCACCGGCCCTGATGGGAGAATTCAACCTGGTGTGTCTCGCCCGTGGCGTTTCGGACTTCCTCAATGAATTCCTGGCAGAGAGCGACCAGGTCAAGCCGTTCCGGCTCAAATTCTATTCGCCCGGCCCCACCTTTGCCGTAAGTCAGCACATCGTCCATAAGCTGCGTCATACGCCTTACTGCCTGTTCGATTTTTCTGAAATGTTTTTGACGCTGCTCGTCCGTCATCTGCATGACGTTATTTTCCAGCAGGCTCGAAGAAGTCAGGATCGTGGACAGTGGACTTCGGAATTCATGGGACGTCATCGAGACAAAGCGCGATTTGAGTTCATTCAAATCTTTCTCTTGTTCGAGCGCCTGAAGCAGACCTGTTTCCAGGCGTTTGTGATCGCTGATGTCGCGCAAGCCACATACCACACCCGATGTATTTCCGTCAGGCGCGACGATTGGCGATAAGACCAGGTCGCAGTCAAATACGCTGCCATCTTTGCGCACTGCGCCAATCTCTACCCGTCCAGGTTGAGCCGAGGTAATGACCTCGTGCAGCGCATCTAGCAACGTGCCATTGTCGTCGGGCGCGGCCAGTATCGCCAGATGACGCCCAACGGCTTCGCCGATCTGGTAGCCAAATATCCGTTTGAATGAAGGATTCCTCGTAACGATAATCCCATTCAAATCCGTGACAGCAATCGCATCGTTGCTACTGTTGAGAATGGCCTCGGCGCGGTCCTTTTCGAGAAGGAGTTCGGCTGTACGCTGCGCCACACGTTCTTCGAGCTGGGTGGCATGTCGCCGTAGCTGGTCATAGAGCTGCGCATTTTCGATGGCAATAGCCGCCTGATCGGCAAAGGCTTTCAAAGTCTCGGCATGGCGTTGTGTGAAGTAGCCGCGCTCGGAACTGTCAATATTGAGAAAGCCGATCACCTGTTCATGAGCCAGGATTGGCGCGCCGAGGTGGGAATGTATCCAGGCATATTCAGGCAAGTTCGGCCATCCAGGATAAGCCTGGGTATCTGCAATAAGGATAGGAGCGCGTGTGGTGAGCATTTCGCGTAGATCGGATTGCTCCAGAGGCAGGTGTGCAGTAGGTAAATACCTGTTGTTTGGCACGTCATAGCCCAGCCAATATTCGACTTGAGCAGCATCGCCTTTGATCAACATTATGTTGGCAGCATGATGAGGGACGACGCGGCCCAGGTTGTCCAGAATACGCTTCATCACGACCCGTGGCTCCAACGAACTGATCAGCGCCGTCGTGCTGTCGCGCAGCGCTTCCGCCAGCGCGCGCTGCTCGCGTTCGGCAATTTCGGATAACCGTAAATCACGTTCGGTTTGCTTTCTTGCCTCGCGCAACTTCTTTTGCTGAAGCGCCTGTTTGACCGCCTCACCCAGCCGTGCTAAACGGTCTTTAAGCATATAATCAGAAGCGCCCAGTTTCATTGCCTGTACAGCCAGGTCTTCGCCGATGCTGCCAGACACGACGATGAAGGGAATGTCCAGTCCGCTTTCTTGCAATAAATGGAGGGCTTTAAGCGCATCGAAATTGGGCAACGTGTAATCGGCAAAGATCAGGTCAAGGGTTGAATCCAGGTGAGCCACGTATTCAGCCTGCGTCTCAACGCGCTGCCACTCTGGAACGAAGCCAGCCAGCTTCAACTCATCTACCAGTAATTCAGCGTCAGATTCCCGATCTTCAAGAATCAAGATGTGAGGAGATAGGGCCGGAGCCACTTCTTGTGCCTTTTCAACGAAGACCATCATGTTCTCAGGGCGTCATAGAGGTTTGCCTTCCTGGATGGGAGAACAAGCCGTCGATAATAACCGCCCAGATAATTGTAGGAGCATGGCGTGCGTTTGTCTGTCAGACAAGTGTGACAAAATAGGCGAGGGCGAAGAGGAAGTGCATGGAGAAAACTCTTCGCCCAATAGCGTTTTTGGGATGGGGCGTATTGATGACGATTCACACGCCTGAACTTTGGTGACATTGCTTGTTACAGTAGTTGCGACCTCAGGGGCCAACAATCCAATGGGGTCGGCCCCGCATAAAGCGCCGCAAAGATTGAGGTAAAGTGTTTTACGGCTGCTGCGCGAGACGGAACGACTGGGCAAGGTCTCCGCTGCCACAAGTCCATTGTTGGAGTTGCACGCCATCTGCCGTCGAGTTATTGGTCACGTCCAGGCACTCAGTTCCACTGTTACGGGCCACGAATTGATAGTATCCGCCGCCCAGAGTCACGGGCATCCACTGTTGATTGCTTCCGCCACCCCATGTCCAGAGTTGAATCTTTATTCCGTCTGTCGTAGCGCCAGAGCCGCCTGTCACATCCCAAACGAGGGATTGGGCGTTCCGGTTCAAAACCCGGTAATAGCCGCTATCCGTCGGTTGGAATTGCCATTCCTGGTTGTTCTGGGCATTGCCGCATGTCCATTGCTGTACGATGGTGCCATTGGTCGTGCCCCAACCAGCAGCGTCCACACACTTGCCGCTGTTCTGATTGATCACGTTATACCAGCTAGAGCTGGAGATTCCGCCTGTAGGAGTCGGAGTATGAGTTGGCGTGCTGGACGGAATCGGGGTGTTGGTGAACGTTGGTGATGGGATCGGGGTATTGGTGGGCGGCCCACCGCTCGTCACGGAGAATTTGACCCAGTTAATATTCATGCCGCCGTTGTCAATGTACAACCGCAGCGTATGGTTGCCTGCGGTCAGACTCTTGCCGGAGGCTGTAATGGTTTGCCAGGCCTGCCAGCCGCCCGTATTAGGAACGGTCATGGAGCCAGTAATGTTGTTCCCGTCCACTTCCAGGTGCAGCGCAGAGCCAGTATTCGGCGAGGCTACTCGGAAAGCGATGTTATAGCTTCCGGCGGAAGTGACGTTGACCATGTATTTTTCCCACTCGCTTGTGGCAGTCCAACCGACGTCGTAGCCACCGCCTGTATCCGTCGTACTTTCAATGTCCACGTCATCACCGCGATACTGTCCACCTGAATTGCCTGGCGTCGTGTCATTGTAGGCGACATTCTGACCGCCATTGTCATAGTTTTCGGCTTCGATCTGACCGGGGATCGGCGCGGGGCTGCCCAGGTATGGCGACTCGACGATGGAGGGATTCCATTTGAAGGTAGCTACGGCCCCGGCGGGCAGGTTATAGCTGACGGACTGGCCGTTCCATAGAACTTTGAACGTCTGGGCCGACGAATTGTTATTCAGCGCGAGAACTACATCAGTGCCATCGGGATTCTGGAAAGCAACGTCTTCGATACTGCTACTGCCAAAAGAATTCGTATCAATGCGATAGGCGCCAGAATCGACAAACTTACTAGCCTGCCCAAGCACGTAATAATCAACGGTTTTGGCGTACGTGCCATTCGTTTGATCAATGGTCACCACACCCCGGCAAGTCGTGCAGCCGCCATTTGTCGGGCCATTGTTGGTGTCGAGCGCCATGTTCCAGAAAATAGCGCCCTTGCCCCAATTACGCGCATTCAAGATCATGAGCGTTTCGGTTCTGCTCTTGAGGTCTGAACCGAAATTGTTATTCGACTCCCAACTGCCTCCTGAACATTCCGTCAGCCAGGTATCCTTGCTGGGATAATTGTTATGGAACGTGAGTTCAGTCGAAATATCTCCGCCGTAACAATGCCAGCCGACACCCGCTGCGTAGGGATAAGCTGCTGAGTTGCTATAAACGGTGGTCGGGTAACTGATCTGATCCCAATTGTGGTCATACACAATGATCTTGGTATTCAGCCCGGCACCGGCCAGCGCCGGGCCAAGGTTATACCCGATAAACCCTCCCTGGTCGGCAGCGGCCATGCCCATCCCTGGATAGCCCGCCGGAATATAGAGGGGTTCGTTTTGTACCGTGATTGCGTAGACCGGAATACCTTGCGCCTGATAGGCCTGGATAAACTTCACGAAATATTGAGCCAGCGCGTTGGAATACTGTGCGCTCAACAAATTTCCCCCGATCATAGAGCCGCTGGTCTTCATCCAGCCAGGGGGACTCCAGGGATTCGCCATGATTTTGAGCGACGGATTGATGGAGAGCGCTTGTTGGAGGATGGGAATGATATAGGTCAGGTCATGGCCGATGGAAAAGTTATTCAGGTTCGGGTCGGCGGCCCCATCGTCATAACTATAGTTGCCGCTTGCCGAAAGATCCGTTGCGCCCATTGGCTGCCGCAAAAAGCTCAGACCTATTCCGCTGTTCTTGTTGAACAGATCGTTCATCATGGCATTCCGCGCGGACGCTGATAACTTGTACCAGGCCAGCCAGGCCGAGGAGTCGGTAAAGGATGCGCCCCAACCGTCCATTTGCTGATAGCGAGTTGCTGGATTGACGCTCACAGTCAATGGGTTTGAGCCGCTGTCAGGCGCAAAAGTGAGCGAAGGCTGGGC
Source organism: Aggregatilineales bacterium (assembly GCA_035309185.1). Taxonomy (GTDB): domain Bacteria; phylum Chloroflexota; class Anaerolineae; order Aggregatilineales; family UBA2796; genus DATGFK01. Next base: position 17,028 of record DATGFK010000106.1, on the reverse strand, counting down.
CGTCAATAACTGTGATTGGTCAGACGTCGTCATCCAAACATTGACCACTGGCCCGGCGGCAGTGGTTGTCTGCATAGGAACGACAACAATTCCTATGATGAGAATTATGGCTAGAATGGGGATGCTAGTGGGTCTTAGTTTACGATTCATCACTGAAAAACCCTCCTGTTTAACAGGCAAAACAAACTTATGGACTCAGGCTCAAGGGATTCTGAGCCTGGTCTAAAAAGACCTATTTCCGCCTCAGCACGGCAAATTCAGCGCTTGCATGATTTTATGCGGAGCTTTCGTTGCGCTCAGCTCATATATCCTCTGGCCGATTTATCCAGCCTGATGTCACCTCCTTGTAAAGGGGATCGAGTTGGTTTTCCCCGAAAATTACGACGACGCCTATCGCAAGATGCTGTGCATCGGGTGCAAGTGAGAGCCGAGAACCGATAACAGCCGGGTTAAGCAGACCAGGCAGCAAGCTGCGAAGGATAGATTGCGTGACTGATTTGAGTTAATTTTTGTGAGGTCGGTGGAATCGAGTCACGCCCAAAAGTGATTAAGCAAAAGTTCCTCTCAAAACCCACTCTATAGCACTGCCAGGCAGTTTTACCGATGCTAATAGACAAAATATTAGAAAACTTCCCTGATCCGGTCTGGAATACGCATCTTTGTTGTGAATGCGCATTCACAATCTGATAATAGGAGTTTTTCCAACCTTTGTCAAGCTGGCCGTTTGGAAAATTGCGCACTGACGGGGAAATTGCCGCTCATGAGTCGCTGAAGAAGCCATGAATGCGTATTCGCAAAGGCTAAACAGTTATGAATACGCATTCGCCAATTTCGGCTATACTTAGTCGGTATAAAACTACATTGAGAGAGTTGGACTAAGGGTATGCCCAATCTGAAACCTGGCGATAAAAAGCCTGCGCTTACCATGTATGAAATTGCCCGACTGGCAGGCGTATCACAAAGTACGGTGTCCCGCGTGCTGAACGGCAATAAATCCGTGGCACCAGATATACAGGCCAATATCCTGAAAATCGTCGAAGAACTTAACTATCGCCCGAACATGGCTGCGCGTGGATTGGTCAGTGGGAAAACCCTCAGCGTTGGCATCCTGACTCGCTATATGGGTAGTCCATTTTTCTCGCAGACCCTCCGCGGTATGGCTGTTGGCTTAACCGGCAGCGGTTATTTGCCTATTATTGCCCTGGGAAGCGATCTGGGCAGCGAGGATTTGGATGCGCTCAAGCTTCTACTGGAGCGTCGCGTTGATGGGCTAATCTTGCAGGTTGGCTGGCGTTTTTCTGACGAATATTTGCATGAATTGGCTGCTGAACTTCCGCTGGTGGTGGTGGGACAAAACATTCCTGGCCTGGAAGACCATTGTATCGTTGTGAAGAGTTTTGACGCCGCCTATAAAGCAACCGCCTATCTCATCGAAAAAGGGCACACCTGCATTGCACACATCAGTGGGCCACTATTTCTTGCCGATGGTATAGAACGACGGAACGGCTATTGCCAGGCACTCATGGATCACGGCCTGGAAGTTATCCCTGAACTGATCGTGGAAGGCGATTTTATGGAGGGATCAGGGATAGTTGCCACGGAAAAACTTCTGGAGCAACGCCAGAAGTACCCATTTTCGGCGATTTTCATTGCCAACGACCAGATGGCCGTGAGCGCGCGATTGGCGCTGTACAGGCGTGGCGTGGCAGTACCTGGCGACGTATCGTTGATCGGTTTCGATGACCAACCCGATTCGCAATACATGATCCCACCTCTCACGACGATCCGGCACCCGGCCTATCAGATGGGCATGTTGGCGGCCCAAGCTGTACTTGGGCTACTCGATGGAAAGCGCCTGTACCTTCCAGATCTGCCGCTCGAACTGATCGTGCGCGAGTCTGTAACAATCCGGTCGCAATAGCTTCAAGAGCGTGTAGCCTCAACTCATCTCACCGAGTTGAGCAATCGCCTGGCACATCTTCTGGGCTGTTGCTACCAGCGAATAAACGTTTGCCACGCGCCCGCGTAGTGCTTCAGGCACGAGCGTTTGCAGCAGTGTGCCAGCCATATTTACCATGATCAGGAAGCCACAACCCACCGCAACCAGAGCCAGGAGCGATAGGGATAGTCAGGTTGTAGCGGCAATGATTCGTACTCAGAAAATAAGCCCGCAACGGTTTGATCGTTTGGCATGATTTTGACATTTTGGCAGATTGGATTATCTTAGACAGCGTTACTTGCTGCTGATATATAATATTTTTTCAGGCCCTAAATTTGAAGACACGCAGGAGTTCGTCGTCTATCCTGCTGTTGAAACGTTGCGACTGCTAATGAGGAGGAGTTTGGTAATGAGAAAATTCTTACGGAGTTTCGTCGTGTTTGTTACAGGGGCGCTAGTCCTTGGACTGGTGGCTCCCGTGGCCGGACAAGGTGGGTTGCTCAAATTCTCCGCCAAGGATTGCAGCTACGGCGGTGAAATCAAGAGCATTGAGGCGACGGATGCGTCGACAGTCGTATTCACGCTGTGCAATCCTGATCCGGCTTTCCCGTCAAAGGCCGCATTCTCGGCGTTCGATATTCACGAGGCAGCTCAGCTCAATAGTACCGGTGGGGGCGGTGACGCCCTGCTCAGCAATCCTATCGGTACGGGCCCATACAAGCTGGCAAAATGGGATCGTGGCAATGAAATGGACTTCGTTGCCAACGAAAATTACCGTGGTACGGCCCCCCTTGCGAAGAATCTCGTTGTCAAATGGAACAAGGACGCCACCGCCCGCTGGAACGAGTTGCAGGCTGGAACGGTTGATGGCATCGAATACGTCGCGCCGGGTGATTTGGCCGCAATCCAGGCCAACTCGGACTTCAAACTCTACCCCATTCCACCTCAGAACATCCTGTACCTCGGAATGAACAACACCGTCAAGCCGTTTGATAACAAACTGGTGCGCCAGGCCGTTGCTCACGCAATTGACAAGAAGCGTCTCATCGATAACTTCTATCCGGCTGGCTCGGTGGCGGCGGATCAATTCATGCCGCCGACCATTTTCGGCAATACGCCTGGCTCCAAGACCAATAATTTCGACCTGGCGATGGCGAAAGACCTGATGAAGCAGGCTGGCGTTACCCTGCCGATTACCACCACCTTGTCCTATCGCGAAAATGTACGCCCCTATCTCCCACAACCAGGCGTCATTGCGCAGGACATTCAGGCGCAACTGAAGCAAATTGGAATTAACGTCACACTCGACGTAAAGGAAACGAGCGCACTTTTCGATGCGCAGGCGAAGGGTCAGCTCAGTATGCAGTTGATCGGCTGGGGCGCCGACTATCCAGACGCAACTGACTTTATGGATTACCATTTCGGAAAGGGGTCTCCGAAATTCTTCGGTGACCATGATCCTAAACTGGAAGATCTGATCAGCAAAGCTGGCCAACTTTCCGACCCGGCGGCACGCCTGGCACTATACAAACAAGCCAACGACGAACTTGCAGACTTTGTGCCGGTGGTGCCGGTTGCGTTTGGCGCCAACGCGCACGCATTCAAAGCCCCCATCACAGGCGCTTACGGAAATCCATTCTCTGGAATTCAATTTGCGCTCCTGGGCAAGCCCGGTTCAGGCCCGCTGGTATGGATGCAGGCAGGTGAGCCAGTTGGCATGTACTGCAACGACGAGAGCGACGGCGAGACGCTGGACATCTGCGAACAGGTCAACGAAGCCCTGCTCAGCTTCAAACCAGGCACGGGCATTGTTGCACCAGGCGTGGCTTCCTTGCCCACGTCCAATGCTGACGCGACTCAGTATACATTCAAGCTAATTCCCGGCATCAAGTTCTCAGATGGTACCGCCGTGACCGCCAACGACGCAGTACTATCCTGGGACGTCGAATGGGATGCGTCAAGCCCGCTCCACAAGGGCCATACAGGAACGTTCGATTACTTCAGCGGCTTCTTCAACGGCTTCCTGAATCCTCCGCCGACAGCGACTCCAGCGCCGCCCGCTGCTACTGCGGCAGCGCCAGCCGCCGCTCCGGCCACGAAAGCTGCTACTGCCGCGCCCACTATGGCCCCAACGATGTCAGGAACTATGGGCACGGGGACACCCGCTGCGACGATGGCGCCGACGGCCAGCTAGTCAAGCCTTCGACGCGAGTTTCAACCAAAGTTTTCTGCTTGTAGCAGTTGCGGCGGTCAACTTGACCGCCGCAACCCTATTTGTACGTAAACGTAGGCCAATCATAATTATGCTCACTGCTACACACCTATCTGATAGAAATTACGGCGGCAACTAAACGCTTATGATCAGTTTTATTCTACGAAGACTCGTATTTTCGATACCTGTATTTATTGGCATCCTTATTTTTACTTTTGCGCTTGGACATTCTATTCCAGGCGACCCCTGCGTGGCTATGCTAGGCGAAAGGGCAAACCCGACGGTATGCGCCGCTTTCATCCAGCGCTACAACCTGGATAAGCCCCTCCCAGAACAGTTTATCCTGTACGTTGGGAATTTTCTGCACGGCGATCTAGGCGACTCGATCCATTTTGGGCAGCCGGTCAGTGCAATACTGGCCGAGCGCCTGCCGGTCACGTTCGAGCTCGCGGTGTGCGCGCTTATTTTTTCGGTTGTGCTGGGTGTTCCCATGGGAATTATTTCCGCTTATCGTCGTAATTCAGCGGTTGATGTGGGTACCATGCTCGTCGCCAACATTGGCGTCTCCATGCCTGTGTTCTGGCTTGGGTTGATGCTGGCTTTTCTGTTCAGTGTGCTGCTCAAAGGCACAGTCCTGGCGTTGCCGCCTTCGGGTCGGCTAACCGCCGGCGCTGACTATCCTGCCTTCTATCAAACCTGGAATCTCGTCACAGGCGATCAAACCGCCAGCGGATTCCTGGTGTTTCTGTCGCGGCTCAATTTTCTGAATGCGCTACTGACCTTGAACGGGACCGAGTTCCTGGACGCCCTCCGCCACATGATCTTGCCCGCGATAGCCGTTGGCACAATTCCCCTCGCAATCATTGCGCGGATTACGCGCTCAAGCGTGTTGGAAGTATTGGGGCAGGATTACGTGCGTACTGCGCGTGCCAAAGGGCTGCGCGAAATTACCGTCGTTTGGCGTCACGCGGTGCGGAATGCGCTGCTGCCGGTCGTTACGATCATTGGCTTGAATTTTGGATTACTGGTGGCGGGGGCCGTGTTGACCGAAACCGTGTTTGGGCTGGCCGGGATAGGGACCATGCTCTACGACGGGATCACTGCGCGCGATTACGTACTAGTTCAAGGCGTTACGATGATTACGGCGGTCAGTTTCCTGGTGATCAACCTGGTGGTTGATCTGCTTTACGGATTCCTCGACCCACGAATTGCGGTAAAGTAGCAAGGGTAAACTGAGCGATGTCCAGCCCATCTGAAATTCTAAGCCTGCCTCCGGCAAGGCCCGCTTCGCAAAATGCGGCAATCGAAATGATCCGCAATTTACTGCGCAATCGTTCAGCGGTCATTGGTCTAGTGGTCATCGGTTTTCTGATATGCTGCGCCATTTTTGCCCCACAGATCGCCACCTATGATCCAATCCAATCCATGATCGGGCAGCCAGGCGAGACCGGTAGATTGCCTGGAAAACCTCCATGTGTCCCGCTCTTCGGCTGCTCGGATCCAGGGCATTACTTTGGCCTGGACTTGAATGGGCGTGACATTTACAGCCGCATTATCTACGGTACTCGAACGTCGCTGATTGTTGGCTTTAGCAGTGTTTCCATCGCAGTCATCATTGGCACGCTCATCGGCCTTGTCTCCGGCTATGTTGGGGGCTGGGTGGACAATCTACTCATGCGGCTGATGGACGTGATACTGGCTTTTCCATCCCTGCTCCTGGCGATCACCATTGTGACGATATTCGGGCCGGGGCTGGAAAATGCGCTGCTGGCGATTGCTCTAGTTTCGATTCCCGTCTATGCTCGCCTGATTCGCGCCAGCGTACTCTCGGTCAAAGAGATGGAATACATTATGGCGGTCCGCTCCATTGGAGCAAAACCGGCGCGCATATTGTTCCTGCATATTTTCCCGAATGCTGTGACGCCCGTTATCGTACAGGCGACATTAGGAATCGGTACGGCGGTGCTGGATGCGGCGGCGCTGGCTTATCTCGGCCTGGGTGCGCGGCCACCCACTCCTGAGTGGGGTCAAATGCTCAGCGAAGCTCGCGCCTATATATTCACCGCGCCCCACATGGTCTTCTTTCCAGGCATCGCAATTATGATCACCGTGTTGGGTTTTAACCTGTTTGGCGATGGATTGCGCGATGCACTCGATCCTCGTCTGGTACGATCCTGACAAATCGCGAATTATTGCCGTAAGGTATTCGAGTTTTTCTAACGGTCACTGACAGGCGACAAGATAACCACCGGGATTTCGCGCACGGTCGCTGCCTGATAGCCAGCAAATGGCGGATGATTCTTCACGATCACCGGCCATAGTCGGTTGCGTTCGTCAGGCGTGGCAGTGTGGGCCACCACCCGAAGGCGCTTTCGGCCCACCTGAATACTGATGCGCGGGTTTGCTTGCAAATTGAGGTACCAGGCTGGATCCTTCGGCAAACCGAAATTTGAGGCGACCACAAGGTAGTCGTCGCCGTCGCGCTGGTATTGAATACAATGCGTGCGAAGCTTGCCCGTCTTTCGCCCGACGGTGTGCAGCAGGAGCATTCGCACGTTGCCCTGGACTTCTCCCAGCCGACCATCGCTTACCCGGTACACAAACTGGCTGGCGCGGTCAATCAGGCGAAAGAATCGGATGCCGATCTGTCGGTACATACGAGGCCGTGCCTCTCAAAATCCTGTCTTTTACCCGCCTTTGAGATTCGTTCGCTTGAAAATTATCTCAGGCAAACTGATCAGTACCGTCATGATCTCGCGCCAGAACCAGGGTACATAGATTACGTCCTCGCGACCCTTCATGGCCCGGTAAATGCGCGTTCCCGCGCGTTCTGCGCTGATAAACAGCGGATTCTTCATGTGAGTCGTCGTCATTGGGGTGTCAACCGGGCCGGGCTTGATGGTCAGCACACGCACACCTGACTTGAACAGCCGGTTGCGTAACCCCTGGGCAAAGGTATGCAGTCCGCCTTTGGCGGCGCCATAGACGTAGTTAGCCTGTCGTCCCCGGTCGCCTGCCACCGAGCTGATAATGGCGATGCAGCCTGATTTGCGCGCCTCAAAATAGTTGGCAGCGATAGTCAGGAAAGCGATGGGGCTGACAAAATTATCGTTAAGCGAATGGAGCGTCCGCTCGACGCTGGCCTGGAGTTCGCGCTGCACTTCCAGCGTCCCATAAGCCAGCAACAGCATATCCAGATCGCCAAAGGCCGAGAGCGCGGCGTCGAGTAGCTCCTGGTGGCGCACAATCTCGGTCATGTCGAGCGCAAAGGTCTCGACCCGCTGCGCTCCGCGCACGAGCAGATCCTCGCGCACGGCTGATAATTTCTGAATATTGCGGGCGACCAGAAAAAGACTGGCACGCTCGGCGGCAAAGCATTTGGCTGCCTCGTATGCCATTGCCGACGTTGCGCCAACGATTAGAATGTTCATGCAGCCAGGCGATGTCCATTCCCATTGGAGGCCATGACCCTTCGCCAGAAACTGGACGAGAAGCAGGGATCAATGTAGCGGGAAAACTCCTGCCACGCCGGGTAGAACGTCTTGAAGCTTTCGGCGGACATGCGCGCATCTTTGGCAGGATACAGCGCGCCACCGCTGTCACATACGGTCTGGTCAAGCCTGTCAAGGAAATCCAGCGTATTTTGTCCCCGGAAAGGGAAGTCCAATGCCAGAGTGATTCCAGGCCGGGGGAAGGAGAGCATCCCGGGTGATTGGATCGTTCCGAAGGTCTTGAAAACTGTCGTAATTGATCCGACACCAGCAGCCCTGATCTGGGCCAGAATTTCTTTTAGTGCCTGGTTATCATTTGTCTCTGGGACGACGAACTGGTATTGCAGGAATCCTCTGCTGCCATAACCGCGATTCCAATCAAGAATTCTATCGAGTGGATAGAAAAATGGATCGTAATGCTCGATTCGCTCGATCTTCTTGTTAAGCTGTGAACGATAGATAGCCTCGATTGCCAGTTTCACTGTGAATTTGTTAATCAAGAACGAGGGGACATCAAACGGGACACGCAGCGGAAGCGGGTGATGCACATGGCTGGATGCCCCTTCGGCCTCCGTGGCGTGGTTGCCGCGCCAGAATAACCCACGCGCGATATGATCTCCGCCGCTCAGGCAGTCCATCCAGGAGACCGTATATTCGTAGTGGTCATCGGAACTGGATGAGATTTCCATGAACTCATCCAGCGAACCGAATCGAATCCGTTCCATGTGAATGAAAGGGTTGGCGATCTTCTTGAGCCGAAATTCGGCCCATAGGATGATGCCTGTCAGCCCCAGGCCACCGATTGTGGCTCGAAAATAGTCGCTATTCTGTGTTGGCGAGCAGATGAGCCGTTCGCCGGACGAGCGCAGCAGTTCGAAGCTTGTGACGTGGCAGCCGAAGGTGCCAGCCTTGTGGTGGTTCTTGCCATGAATGTCGTTGGCGATTGCTCCTGCCACTGAAACGAACTTCGTGCCAGGAGTTACCGGTAGGAACCAGCCTGCCGGAACGATTAGTTCGAGGACTTCCTCCAGCGAGACACCCGCCTCGCAGCGGAGCACGCCGTTTTCGCGGTCAAAAGCGATGAAGCGGTTCAGGTGTGTGGTATCCAGCGCTATGCCCGCGTCATTGCGGCAGCTATCGCCATAGCTGCGGCCATAGCCAACCGGTAGCACGTTGCGATCAAAATGCGTAAAATCCGGGGTCTCGTCGCGCCAGTAGATGGGCTTTACGCTTGCCTCGGCCAGTTTCGGATAGCGGCCCCAGGATTCGCGTTTTCCTTTCAGCGATGAATCACTCATGAGAATGGCCTTTCAGAACGTTACTCCGCGTTAACCGGTTGTTCGGCCACGGCACGTTCGGTTACTTCGCCACCCTCACCGACCGTATGGATCTTCAGGAAATTCGTGTGACCGCCTGCGCCAAAAGGTAGCCCGGCGATAATCACCAGCAAATCGCCGTATTCAACCAGGCGTGCATCGTACGCAGTCTGGACGATTTTTTCGAGCATCTCGTCCACGCTGGAGAATTCCGGAACCATAATCGGCAGCACGCCCCACACCATCGCCATACGACGGTAGGTCTCTTCATTGGGCGTCACGCACAAAATTGGCGTGACCGGGCGCGTGCGTGCCACCTGCCGGGAGGTATAGCCCGTCCAGGTGGCTGTCACGATCAGTTTGGCTCCCAACTCTTCGGCGATCTGGCTGGCGGCGGCACTGGTGGCATCCGAAACGAGTTCCATGCCTTTGAAGCTCAATTGAGTGCGCCCCAGGCCCGCCCGTGCATCTTCCTTGAGATGCGTCTCGGCGATCATGGCGATAGTTGCCATCGTCTCCACGGCAATGACAGGATACTTCCCAGACGCAGTTTCGCCGGAGAGCATGACTGCGTCGGTGCCGTCGAAGATCGCGTTTGCAACGTCACTGGCCTCAGCGCGGGTCGGACGTGGGCTGAAGATCATCGAGTTCAGCATCTGCGTCGCCGTAATGACCGGCTTGCCGACGGCATTGCAGCGCCGGATGATTTCCTTCTGGTGGATCGGCACAGCCTCGGCTGGCGTCTCCACGCCCAGGTCGCCGCGTGCCACCATCACGCCATCGGAGGCTTCGATGATGTCGTCAATGTTTTCGATGGCTTCGCGCTTCTCGATCTTGGAGATGAGCGCTACGTCGCCTTCCAGGTGACGGCATAGCCAGCGAAGCTCTCGCATGTCATTGCCACTGCGCACGAATGACATGGCGATGTAATCCACCTTTTGTTCCAGGGCGAACTTCACATCCTCTCGATCTTTGTCGGTGATTGCCGACAGGGTGAGTTTACTTTCTGGAGCGCTGATGCCCTTGCGCGAGCTAAGCGGCCCGCCGATGACGACTTCGCACACGAGGTCGCCATTGTTCTGTTTCCCGATCACCTTGAACTCAAGCTGTCCATCGTCCAGCAAGAGCCGATGCCCGGCCTTCACATCTTTCACGAATTCTGGGTGCGGCAGCGGGAAAATCATATTCGAGCCATCCGCTTCGCGCGTCGTCAGCGTCAGGTGGTCGCCTTTTTCGAGCGAAATCGGCTCATTGGCGATCTTGCCCAGCCGGATCTTTGGCCCTTGAAGATCGCCGAGGATGGCGACAATCGCGCCTTCCTCGACGGCAACACGGCGAATCAGCGCAATATTCGCGCCATGCGTCTGATAATCACCGTGACTAAAGTTGATACGAGCTACATCCATCCCCGCTCGGATCATCTCACGGATGATCACCTCATCTGACGAGGCCGGGCCAATGGTGCAGACAATCTTGGTGCGTTTGGTATCAAATTTCCTGACCAAAGCAATTCTCCGAATAGGTAGGGATAGGATACTTTTGGTGAACCAGCCCCTATTTTACCGGGACAAGTGGGCAAAAGCACTCCATCCGGCATATTCGGCTGAATCGCCAAGTTGTTCCTCGATGCGCAAGAGTTGATTATACTTCGCAACACGGTCTGAGCGAGCAGGCGCACCGGTCTTGATCTGTCCAGCATTGAGCGCAACCACGAGATCGCTGACTGTGCTGTCTTCGGTTTCGCCGCTGCGGTGACTGACGACGACGCTCCATCCGGCGCGCAGACTCATCTCGCTGGCAGCAATAGCTTCGGTCAGAGAGCCGATCTGGTTGACTTTGCAGAGCAAGCTATTGGCGGCTTTTTCCTTAATGGCGCGTTTGATGCGCTCGACGTTGGTAACTAGCAAGTCGTCACCCACAATCTGCACTTTGCTGCCGATGCGCGCCGTCAACTTGGTCCAACCGTCCCAGTCATCTTCGGCAAGGCCATCTTCGAGCGAAATAATCGGGTATTTCTCAACCCAACCGGCCCACAACTCGATCAGTTCATCCGAGGTCAAGCTCCGATTTTCGCGCGCTAGGTGATATTTGCCATCCTTGTAGATTTCGCTGGCGGCAGGATCCATCGCCAGCATGATTTGTTCTCCGGCTTTATAGCCGGCTTTCTCAATGGCTTCCAGGATGAACTCGATAGCTTCTTCGTTACGCTTCAGGTCGCTCGGCGCAAAGCCACCTTCATCACCCACGGTTGTTGCCTTGCCCTTGTCGTGCAGCACCTTTTTGAGGCTCTGGTAGATTTCAACGCCCCAGCGCAGACCTTCAGCAAAGGTGGGTGCGCCAACTGGCATGACCATAAATTCCTGGAAATCTGTGCTGTTTTCGGCGTGCTTGCCGCCGTTGAGAATGTTCATCATAGGGACGGGCAGGGTGTGCGCATAGACACCGCCCAGGTACTTGTACAGTGGAATTTCGAGACTGGCAGCAGCAGCCCTGGCAACGGCCAACGACGCGCCGAGGATTGCATTTGCGCCCAGGTTCGCCTTCGTGTCGGTGCCGTCCAGTTCGAGCATGGCGGCGTCAATTCCCTTCTGGTCGAGCGCGTCCATGCCAATCAGCGAGTCTGCAATGGTCTCGTTGACGGATTCAACCGCCTTCAAGACGCCCTTGCCGCCGTAGCGCTTTTTGTCATTGTCGCGCATTTCAAGCGCCTCGTGCTGGCCGGTACTGGCCCCGCTGGGGACAATCGCCCGTCCGACTGAACCGTCGAATAACATTACTTCGACTTCGACGGTTGGATTGCCGCGCGAGTCCAGCACTTCACGGCCCAAAATAGATTCAATTACCAACATCGGATATGCTCCTTAGTGCGTTCCCGAATGTAAAGCCGATCAATAGCTCAACAGCCGGAGGGTAAATATAACGCTGGACACAGCGTTTGCCATTGACGAATGTATACAACTTGCTGTGCATTTACGCGCGAGCTGCACTTGTGCTTGAAAGCAAGCGTTGCCTGACAAAAGAATTGTTGTCAGACCGAACTGCTGCGCCGCGTGAGGGCTAATTGGAGTGCATCGGGGATGGAGCGCGGCCCCTTCTCGTCAGTAAAGGCGTAGGTTGTCACGATCTTCGCCATCATCTCGCCGGTTGCCCCGTGGCGTGCTTCGCTGACCCAGGCCGCGCGGTCATGCCCGATCTCTGCCAGCCGTGTGACGACCCAAACCGGCTCGTCGTCAAGTGCGCTGCGCGCATATTCAATATCGGCGGCCACCAGACGCATCGTGAAATCGCTAGTCTGAAAACGCTCCGGCGGCCAGCCCAACGCGCGTAAACTACTCATGATCGCCTGTTCGGCCCAGACCAGGTAAACCGCATGGTTCACGTGGCCCTGCGAGTCCAGTTCGTGGTACTGCACGCGACGCTGTTCGGTATGCATCACCGGGTCTTCCACGACAATCGGCTCGGTGATGCCTGTATCGAGGTCTTCCTGCACGCCGTCGGGGTCAAATTCTTCGATGATGTTTTGCGGAATACGTTCTGGCTGCCGCGTTTCAGTATTGATGAAAGCCCAATTGCCACGCGCACGCGCTATTAAATCTCCGTCAGAGAGGCGGCGTAAGGCACACTCGCGGCTGGACTGTACCCGGCGGAAGGTCGAAACCCAGGTGAACAGTTCCAGTTCATCACCATAGGACACGGGCGTATAGAAGCGAATGGTCATGCGACGTACGACCCAATTCCTTTTGTTCGTAAAATACCACTCATAGTCGTAGCCACGCGCGGAGCTGGCCTGGACTGCCCCTTCTTCCAGGTAGTTTAGCAGGGTCGCCGGGCCAACCTGCCCGGTAGCAGCCATTTCGTAGGTTCGGACGGAGAATTGCCAGGTATAGCCGTTGTCCATTGGATGCGACCTTCCCTTAGCGTTCGACGCCGGTCAGTTCCTTGTAGGCGCGCTTGTCAATCAAGCCTGAATCAAGCGCCACGTCGGCGTTGCGTCGCACGAACGTATTCAGCGCCTTCATCGCCAAGTGATTTGGATTCCGCCCGTAAGTCTCGATCAGACTCTTCATCCACTCCACCACCGGTGGCTCATATTGGGCGATGTTTTGGAGATACTCCACTCCCGCTGCCAGGAAATATTCTGACTGTTCGTCCTCTTCACCCATCATCGAGACCATACGATCCAGCACACTTTTCCAATCGCGTACGTCGTAAAGTGTCGTCAATAAGCGCAGGGCATGGTAGGAGATAACTGGCTCGATGTCGTTGATCAATCGGCGGGCAACATCTCCGATCTCGCGCGGAAGGCCGCGCCGCGAACTGCGTCCCATGTCGCCTAGCAGGGCCGATTTAACCGCCGGAATCTCGGTGGGCAGCAGAAGCACCTGGTTAACCAGCGACGAGGCTTCATCATAGTAACCATCCAGCATCGCAAAGGTGATTTGGAACTGGTCAGCGGCATAAGTTCGTACGGTGTCATCTGGATGACGCAGTAATTTCATCATCAACTTATGGTTACGTCGCTGTGACGCGATTTCCATAATATTCTGAGGAAAGTCGGCTTTGGAACGTACCAGTTGCAGTAGCCAGTCGGCAGCGGCCAGCCCCTCGATCTGCTCTGGAGGCACGCTATCGGTCAGCTTGGCGTCTTTAGCGCGCTTCAGCACCTCGCGCACGAATACCTCGCCGTTGTTGCGGGCAGCGTTGGACTGCCGGGCGGCCTTCGCAAGATTGTCAATTTTATGGAGAACGTCATCGGGCAAAATCATGGGTCGTTTGTCATCTGTGTGATCAGGTAAATGGGATCGAGAACTACCGCGCAAATGATAATCTACAGGTGGGCAAGACGCAAAATATGCTGATTGCCGAACTTTCTCACTGTTCGCCACGCCCGCTGCGCGCTATCATCGTCAAACTTTTGATAGGTACCTTTTTAAGGAGAGCTTTTAAGTGTCGGATCAACCCCTCGTAGCGTACTATCACGAACGTCTGAACGAGATTATTGAACTTACCACGACCCTGGCGAACCTCGAATCGCCTACTTCCGACAAGGCCCATGTTGACATGCTTGGCCGCACAATTGAAGGCGTCGTGAAAGCCCTGGGGGCAGAGGTCAGCCGAATGCCGCGCGATAAGGTAGGTGACCTCCTGCTGGCGAAGTGGAACGCGAATGCCAGCGGCAAGCCACTCGTTTTCATGATGCACATAGATACCGTGTGGCCGCTGGGTACGCTGGCGCAGCGCCCAGTACACGTCGAGGGTGATCGCTTGATCGGCCCTGGCGTGTGGGACATGAAGGTCAGCATTGCGATGGTGCTGACGGCCATCAAGGGATTGCGACAAAGGGGCGAATTTCCGAACCGGCCCGTTTGGGGCCTGTTCACATCCGACGAGGAAACGGGTAGTATCAATTCGGTGGACGTAATCGAAGAAATAGCGCGGCAGGCCGCCCTGTGCCTGATCATGGAATTTGGATCGCCGGGCAATGGCGGGTTGCGTACCTGGCGCAAGGGTGTGGGGCATTACTTTGTCAAGGTCACAGGCCGCGCTTCCCATGCGGGCAATGCGCCGGAGAAGGGCATTAACGCCGTTGTCGAACTGGCCCACCAGACTCTCAAAATCAGCGAGCTGGCCCGACTGGACGCGGGGACTTCCGTCTCGGTGACGACGGTCAAAGGCGGCATTGCCTTCAACGTCATTCCTGCGGCGGCCAGCGCCGAGGTTGATCTACGCTATAAGACCAAGGTCGAAGCAGAGCGAGTGGATGCCGCAATTCGCGCCTTAAAGCCGGTGCTGCCCGGCGCACAGATCGAGATCGAACTGGAAGGCACGCTGCGGCCTCCGATGGAACGCGACGCCGTAATGATCAAGAATTATGAACAGGCGAAGGCAATCGCAGCCAAACTGGGCTACGATCTACTCGAAGATGGAAGCGGTGGCGGAAGCGATGGTAACTTCACTGCCGCTCTTGGCGCACCCACACTCGACGGCTTCGGCGCGGCAGGCGAGGGCGCTCATGCGGCAACCGAACAGGCCGAGATCAGCAGCATTCCGATGCGGACCGCGCTTTTGGATCGCATCATCGTCGAATGGAAAAGCGCCTAACATGCGCTCGGCAGTGCCTGACAGCGGAGGCCACTTGAATCAAGCATCCATGGAAAACCCGTCTAGGCAGCCCAACAAGGCTGAAAGCGACGCCAGCGAGAATAAGGTCCGTTATCGCCAGGTGCGTGGCGTCCTGTGGCGTGTCCTGGTGCTAAACTTGCTGATCGCCCTGATAAAGGTGTTCGTCGGACTTATGGGTGGTATTCTAGCGATGGTGGCCGACGGCTTTCATTCGGCAATGGACACTTCTTCCAATTTTGTGGGCATTGCCGCCGTGACGCTTGCCGGGCGTCCCCCCGATGACAGTCACCCATACGGCCATCGCCGCTTTGAGACGATGGCAACCTTGACCATCGGTGTGCTGCTCCTGGTAGCGGCCTGGGAAATTCTCAAGGAAGCTGTGGGCCGACTGTCGAGCGGGTCTCCGGCGGTGGTAACGCCGCTCAGTTTTGCCGTCATGCTGGCGACCATGACGATCAACCTCGGCGTTACCCTTTACGAAGCAAGCCGGGGTAAGCGGCTGCATTCGGACGTTCTCCTGGCCGATTCCGCTGAACATCGGGTGGATATTGTTATTGCGCTGTCGGTTCTGGTTGGGCTGGCGGCAACGGCCCTGGGCTATCCCTGGATGGACACGATCATTGCTCTTGTGATCGTCGGGCTGATCGTGTGGACTGCCTTCACGATCCTGTACAAGACAACTCAAGTCCTGGTAGATGCCGCCCCTGTTGACCCGGCGAAAATCCGGAGCATTATCCAGGATGTGCCCGGCGTGGACAATATTCTTCGCGTTCGCAGTCGTGGCCCTGCCGACACTATCCTGGCCGACATTGATGTGCAGGTCGAACCGGCGACAACCACGGAGCGTGCCTCGGCTATTGCCTCGGAGATCGCTGCCCGCGTCAAGTCGAAGGTCGGCGGCGTGAGCGAGGTACAGGTACACTTCGCGCCGCATCACGACGGGCCGCAGAACTCTACCCTGGTGGCGCGGGCTGCCGCCGATGCCCTGGGCTTATCTATCCATGAAGTGACCGAAATCCTCACCAGTCAGGGCGTTATCCTGGAAATGCACGTCGAAGTGCCACCCAGCCTGACTCTGGCCGTGGCCCATCGCGACGTTACCGAACTTGAACGGCGCGTGCGCGCGGCGCTGCCCGGCGTCAACGACGTAATCACGCACATCGAACCGGCCAGCGGCCAACCCGGAGCCGTTATGCAGACGGCCAGGGCAGTTGCGCAGCGCGACCAGGCGTTGGCAATCGCCGTTGCACTCTATCCCGATGCACACTGGCACGATGCGACGATCCGCCCGGTGATGGGCGGCTATGCGATGACCATTCACTGCTGGCTGCCTGGCGAAGTGAGCGTCCAGGAAGCACATGCTATTGCGGAACACGTTGAGACGCAGATACGTGCGGCGTTACCGCAAATCCAGCGTGTGACGATCCATACTGAGCCGCCGGAAGAGTAGCGGTTAACGATCCGCTCTTTGTCTATCTAAACGGTTGCGATAATGCCGGGATCGAATCTTCTGCGTGAAATTTGTCGGGAAGCGCTCAGAGCGGAACCCTCCGCTGTGCAGCTTCTTGGCGGCACGCTTAACGAAGTCGCGCGTGTGGAAGTCCAGGGGCATCGCTATTTTGTGAAGTGGAACGATTCTGCGCCTGTTCACTTCTTCGAGGCGGAAGCGCATGGCCTGGAGCTGCTGCGTGATACCCATACGTTGCGCGTCCCTGAAGTCATCGCACATGCGGAAGTATACGCGAACCGGCCTGCCTATTTGATCCTCGAATGGATTGACGGGTCGCCGCGCGGGGCGTCCGAGGACTTTGCCCGGCGCTTCGGCCAGGGTATGGCCGACTTGCACCGTTGCAGCGCGTCAACGTTTGGCCTGGACACCGATAATTTTATCGGCGCGCTACCACAATCCAACAAACAGACCCGCCATTGGGCTGATTTTTACCGCGA